>WAPZ01000703.1 GCA_015520535.1 Candidatus Heimdallarchaeota archaeon | reverse complement strand
TACATGGGTTTTATTGTACACCAGACGACATGGAAGAAATCTTTTTCATACTTAAGGAGAGCCAAGAATACGAATATATTTTTAATTTAGATCTCTATGCCTCTAAAAGAGGTGCCAATTTCTTCAAATACCCGAATTTGTTATCTCCCATTCATTCAGATGATTATAAGAAAATGGCTTTAGATCGGTTTATTCTTCATCAAATTTTAGAAACACAAGCCTTTGTGTGCAATGAAACAAATTGTAAAGAAGTAATAATAGATTTTTATTGTCACAGCCTTGGTGGGCTAGTTTTACGTTCTATATTACAAAAGCTCTTAATGCCCTCGCCAACAAATCATTATTTTTATATTGGTCGCGGAAGAGTCCGAAACATTGTTACATTAGGAACTGCACATCATGGCTCTTATCTGGCAAAATCAATGGCACCGGCCTTTGCGCCGTTGCAAGCCATTGCTGGTATGAGTAAGCTTTTTCTGCGCTTGTATGACTCAATGACATTAGAAATGTTGGATTCTGAAAATACGGCACATCAACAGTTTTTCAAAGCCAGTGAATTCATTAAAGAGCTCAATTTTTCTTTTTATACCTTACCGTCTAGTATTAGATGGATTTCTGTAGCTGGAGAACTGGAAAAAGATCAATTTGAGCAAACACCACGTATTAAAAAAAGAATTTTTGAGTCGACACCTAATGATGGTGTTATAGAGGTATCTTCCACGTTATTGCCCGGTTTTCGAGGTATACATGTTGTAATTAAGCGATGTAATCACAAAAATCTCTTACGATGGCGGACAACAACGTGTGGAAAACAAGTTTGGAACGTCTTAAAGAGCATTCTATTCAATGATAAAGATTAAAACACATGGAAAAATTGTCTACAAAACGCATCTTCATTTTTTTTGGTGATTTTTATGGAATATGTGGAAGAAAAAGGGGTTACTAAAAAAGAAATTGATGTGAAGGCTAGTTATCCGCTCATCTTTGCCATAAGTTTAGGTTTTTTTACGACCGGAATCATGTGGCCGCATTATAATGGGTTTGTCCCTATATTCCTTCGAGACTACGGATTGAGTCTTGGAATTGTCGGTTTTTTAATGACAATGGATAATTGGATCGCTTTATTTTTACAACCAGTAATTGGAACATTGTCGGATAATACAAAAACACGCTTTGGGAGAAGAATGCCGTATTTATTGATTGGAGTCCCATTAGCAGCATTTTTCTTTGTAATGATCCCAGTAATGGCAAAAATAAGTTTGATTCTTCTGGTTACCGCAATGTTTCTTTTTAATATTTCAATGGCCATTTATAGAAGTCCGACGGTAGCATTGATGCCCGATTTAGTCCCCACGCAACAACGATCCATTGCAAATGGCATCATCAATTTAATGGCGGGCGTCGGTGGTATAATCATGTTTCTTGTCGGTGCCGCCATTTATCGTATAGACCCGACTTTGTCGTTTGCGTTTGGGTCTATTGTGGTTCTATTTGCTCTTATTGTGATGTTTTTCACAGTTAAAGAACATAGAAGGAAGAAAATCGGTATTCAGTCATCAGCTACTCTTCAAGATGGACGCTCCGAAGAAAAAGTTTCTTTGATCAAAGAATTTCAAAAAGTCCTTCAAAATCCGGACAAATCCCAATTATTCATGCTTTTATCAATTCTTGCATGGTTCATCGCGTGGAATGCAATTGAAGCATTTTGGACGACTTATGGACGGGAATATATTGGTGTACCTGAAGACGTAGCCCAGCAATCACTCGCCTTCTTCACGGTATTTTTCATCCTTATGTCTTTACCGGGTGGCTGGCTGGGAACAAAATTGGGTCGAATCAAGACAATGAGAATTGGCGTAGTCATTTTATTCTTAGATCTTCTAGTGGGGAGTTTTCTCACGAGTTTAACATTGTTAAGAATCGTGTTAGCTATTGCAGGCGCTGCATGGGGATTAATCAACATTAACTCTATTGTTGTTGTCTGGGAGCATAGTCGCGCTAATGTTGGTGTGGGAACGGGGATTTATTATGCCTTTAGCAGTTTAGCTGCGGTATCTGGACCGCCATTAGCTGGATTCGTCTTAGATATTCTTGGTGTACACACACTATTTACGTTTAGCGCATTGTTTCTAATTGTAGCATTTATTTTCTTGATCTTTGTTAAAACCGGAGAAGCTGGGGAAATTGATGCCTTAGCCCTTGATTTGTGAGCGATTTTCTCTTTAAAATTTATTTTTAACGTGCTATTTTTTCCCTTTTATTTCTAAATGAGAAACAAGCAAAAAAATTAGGCTTACCAAATTCAAGTCGGGCATTCATTCATGGTCATCATGAAAAACATGAAATTTTTGTCATTTTTTATCAAAAATCTGTAATTTGCCCGTACTTTTTATGCAAAGCTTTATATATGGTGTGTTTCATTATTCTATATGAAATCTCTTCAACCATATTGAACGATCTAAAGGTGTTAAAAAAACATGAGTTCACTCGATTTGTATGTCTACCAACCTCTTCTAACAGAAGAAGAGGAAACTAAAACAGTGGCGGATTTACTCAAAGAAAAAAACTTGAGTGACAAATATTTTGTCGTTCTCGTAAATGGCAAACCGGCATCACTGACTGACCGCATTTCGGAGGAAGATGAAGTTATTGTTCTTCCGAAATTAGTTGGCGGCTAAAAAGCCGACACATTCAATCAATTCTAACATCGCTCAAAGCAGGCAAGCATGACAAAAAAATTGCAAACATGCTTAAATCCGCATAAAATCTATAAAACTACTTAGTTAATTATCGGGATGGAATGCTATACGTAATTTCATTATTTTTTTATTGCTTTTTTTTATTTTCATAGTTTTTTGTGACAACTTACTGTTGACGTTGAAGAAGACAGAGTTTCTGCTCCCATAGTAACATTTTTTAACAGCAAAAAAAGAAAAAAGCATGTAAGCATCCGTGACTAAAGACGTAAAGTGAGTATTATAT
>WAPZ01000702.1 GCA_015520535.1 Candidatus Heimdallarchaeota archaeon | reverse complement strand
TATCATTTCTGGTATAATCTTGGGAAATATATTAATTCAACAGGTTCATCCCACATTTACCGAACAAATACGCATTGTTTCTGATTTTGCCTTAGGATTAATTGACTTCGAAATTGGATCTCAATTGAAAATAAAAAAATTGATTCCGCATCTCCCGCAGTATTTTCCTATTTTACTAGCTGAAAGTGTGGGCACATTTTTTATCGTTTCTTTCGTAATGACACTATGGTTTCATAATTTGGCTTTGGGTCTTCTTTTTGGTGCGATGTCGTCATCAACGGCACCAGCAGTAACGTTACGCGTTATTTGGGAAACGAAATCTGAATGTCCACTTACCGACGTGGTTTATTTTCTTTTAGCTGCAGATGACTTTACAGCCCTTTTTATTGCCACATTTGTGCTTGAAATCCCACTTCAATCACTTTTAGGAACAAGTACGACGTTTGCTGCGATTATTCTCACTACACTAGAAGAAATCGTGTTTTCCATCCTTATTGGTTCATTTTTTGGATATGTCCTTCAACGCTTAATGAAAGATGAAAAAGCGGTCGGACCTCTCATCGTATTAATCGTTGGAGTTATTTTCATCATATTAGGATTAAGTGAATTAGTTAATGCTAATATTATTTTAACTTGCATGATATTGGGATTAGTTGCGGGAAATACTGGTGTTGGAATTAGCGAGCACATTAAAATGCGATTAGAAGGGCTGACACGACCCGTCATTGTCTTTTTTTCATTTTTATTGGCTTAGAATTTGATTTTTCGGTGCTTTTTAAGAGTTTTACTATAACTGAAGTGATAAATCTGTCATCTTGGCAAACAGAGGTACTTTATGTCGCATTAATCTATGTTATTGTACGCGGGATTGCAAAAGTTATAACGTCAATGATTGGTGCTCGCTTAGCACACATGCCCCCTTACATTTCTGCAAATGTTGGTTTAACATTGCAATCTCAAGGCGGCGTGGCACTAGGGATTGCGTTTATTGCGTTTGAACGCTTTGTATCATTAGCACATGAAACACTTGGACTTTTTATCCTTGATACACTGGCATTAACCACGGTTTTGACAGCATTTGTCGGTGTTACAACAGCAAAAATTGCATTTACGCGTGTTGGCGAAAATAATAATACATCCCTCTAATCATACCCTATTTAATTGACAAATCCATGTTTTTTAAAAATTTGAAAAATCATAGGTGAGTGGGGTTAAAAAAGTTTTTAATTGGTTTACAGTTACAAAAGGAGTTTGATAAATGAGTTCTTTGCCTAGTACAACTGAAGTTTCAGTGATTTTACTCTTAGCTGGTACAATCGCCTTGTTTTCTTACGTTGGTTCACGGATTTTAGCCAAATTTAATATCCCGACAGCTTCGGGATTCATTATCTCTGGAATGGTGATTGGCAATGTAATTTTACCACGTGTTCAACCCGATTTTGCAGAACAAATGCGCATTTTTTCCGACTTTGCGCTGGGTTTGATTGGCTTTGAGATTGGCTCCAAATTAAATTTGGCTAATTTAAAACAAAGACTTCCTAATTTACTTCCACTTCTATTTATTGAGACAGTAGGTACTTTTGGCATAGTTTTAGTTGTTATGACCCTTTGGTTTCAAAATTTGGCGTTAGGTATTCTGTTTGGCGCGATTTCAGCCGCAACAGCGCCAGCAGTAACATTGCGTGTAATTTGGGAAACGAAATCTGAAGGGCCATTCACGCGAACAGTATATTTTTTACTTGCGGCGGATGATTTTGCTGCTCTTGTTATTGCTTCGTTTGCCATTGAAATTGGGTTACAATTATGGTTGGGTGCAAGTAACTTTAATTTATTAACAGCATTCAGCTTTATACTCTTTGAAATAGCGTTTTCGTTAGTGGTCGGCATTTCTTTGGGTGTGCTTTTGGAGTTTGTGGCACGTCGTGAGACTGAAGAGGGTGATATTATCGCTTTAGTCATTGGAATGATTCTTTTGATTGTCGGTTTAACTGATTTCTTTCAAATGAGCAATGGAATCTTAACCAGCATGATTTTAGGTATGACAACAGAAAATATTAAAGAAGGAATTGACGTAGAGCTTGCAGAAAAAATTGAAAGTATTACCATGCCGATATTAGTTTTCTTCTTTATCTTAGTCGGATTGGAATTTGATGCTAGTTTTTTATTTAAGGATTTAGATGTTCCCAGTTTGCACCAATGGCAGACTTTTATTCTTTTGGTTGCCTCCCTCTATACTCTTAGTCGTTTCCTATCAAAATTCTATATGGCACGTTTAGGTGCGCAACTCGGAAAAAATCCCCCCAAAATTGCCAAAAATATTGGTTTAGCGCTGCAATCCCAAGGCGGAGTGGCGTTAGGGATTGCTTTTATTGTGTATGAACGTCTTATATTAACCGGAAATATTGCTTTAGGTATTTTTATTTTAGATGTTCTTGCGCTTTCTACTATAGCTACTGAAATAATTGGTGTGTTTACCACAAGAATCGCTCTAGAAAGGGCTGGTGAAATAAAAAAGAAAAAGTCACTAAAAAAGTTAGCGCGACAGAATAATAAGACAGAATAATAAGGAAAATATCACAGAAAGTGGGGTTTAAAATGACATCTGAAAAGGAAAAAGAAATTGTTAATGTAAAGTTAGATACGAAAAATTTACCGCCACAATTTTTTGTAAAAATGATTAAACATTTGGTTCAAAGCGGTAAACAGTTTGCCGATCAATTTATTGTTCAAGCCCCCCGTGGTGATGCAATTATTGTACGGGTAAAGAAAAATGGAGCGGAATTAAGCATTTCTAGTGGAGGTGATGATGATCCTTTCATCTATATTAAAGGCGAAAAAGAGGCGGTGGAGGATTTCATTATTAATCTTACCATTGAAGCCGCAACGTTTGTGGTTTTAGAATTTTGCTCCGCATTAGAAGATTTATGTGAAGCGTATAGTTACGAGACACTTCAACAACTTATCCAAAAGCAGTTAGAGAAAGTTTTAAGAGACTTTTTGGCACAATCTCAACGTTCCTCAAAGGATGATAAATAATAAAGATGGCGGTTCCAAATCATGATAACAACGAAGGTTAATTT
>WAPZ01000701.1 GCA_015520535.1 Candidatus Heimdallarchaeota archaeon | reverse complement strand
GAAAAGCCGGTAAAGAGAGTTCATAAAATTTTTCACTCACAATATCTGGGTCAACAAGGTCACGCTTGATCGGATCTTTAGCTAGTTCAAAACTATCGGGATCTAATATTTCCCATCCACTAGGACTGTAATCTAAGACTAAAATTTTATTTTCCGTTATATATTCTTTTTTGAAAAAACGAAAACGTTCGAAATCACGAATTATCCCATTTTTACCTTCTTGAAGAGTAACCAGAAGTCCACGTTCATTTTTACGCGCGCCTTCACATAAAAACATCATACTTAAGATTGTCTTACCTGCTCCGGCGGGACCTAAAACAAGATTTGTACTGTTTTTAATAAAGCCACCTTCGATCATTTCATCCAGTTCAGTAATACCGGTTGGTATTCGTTCTGTAATCATTAATCTACATTCCTTACTAATGTTTTCTCATGAAAAATCTGTGTATATTTACGATCTTCCATCATAAAAATATTTATTGCTCAAGATTGAATTATGAGCCGAAGCTTCTTCCATTTTTTGAATTAACCATCGAAAGGCATTATCGATATTTTCACCGGAACGGATTCCAGCCGGATCATATGCTACGGTTTCAAATACAGCATACGGACGTTTAATATGGGATAAAAGATTTTTTTCAAAAAACTTAGCGGATAAAGCATGCGGTAGGTCTTGTTTGTTCGCCAGTACTAAAAGCGGTACATTTGGTGCGGCATTTTGATCAGCCTCAAGTAACCATTCTTCGTCATAAGTGTATTGATCTTTAGTCGCATCCAAAACTAATACGAGACCATCAGATGTTTTTAGAAAATTTTCATGAAATTGGAAGTCAAGGAACTTTTTTTGCCCACCTATATCTATTAAAGAAAGAATTGTCGTGTCAATGATGACATGTGCCATACCAAAAGCGATTGTAGGCTTTAACGTTGCGGGTGGTGGATAACCATGACTTAGATAAAAAGTTATCGTAGATTTCCCGGAGCCACTTGCTCCAAATAAAACGACTGTCCACATTTTCTGACTGATGTCGTTTGACTTTTTTTCATTTATCCGCATTTTGTCTCAATTTTATCATAATATCTTGCAGTTATATATTTAATTGAATGGGCGAGATGGCGGTTTCTTTTTATACTATATTTTAAAAAATTTTTTGTGATCACTTTTAGTAACTCATTTTAATTGCTTTCAATCTACTTTTTTGCATTCTAGAAGATTAATACGTATTAGAAAATTCGTGTTCATTACAATGACTTTTTTCTACATAAGTTCTTCGAGATTTTCTTTTTCCTCCACGTTTTCTTGGTTATCATCGACAGCGTCTTTTTTGTCATTTTCTGTTTTATGTTCTATTGGTACTTGTAAATGACCCATTTGTGGATTTAATGCTTTTAATCGCCAAATCAACTGTAATTTCATGATTCGTTGGTCTTTTTTAAAGGCAAATTCTTCGTAAAATCGGTCAGCTGTCATTAAGAGGGTAGATCGTGATTTTTGTTCGATTGTGATATAATTGTTCATGTAAAGGCTGGAAATGATTTTTCGGATTTGGTGGGGATTGATTTCGTCAGATAAAATATTAATGATTATATTTTGAGAAACTGGTTGGCGATATGCAATGTGGGTTAGAACTTTCATGTGATTCTCGTCTAGTATCGGTTGTTGTGCAAAAGGTCGAGCGATTTCAATATATTCGTCACGTAAGTAAAGTAACCATCTATCTTTAGCGATTTCTTCGCAAATTAATGCCGTTCCTTCTAAAGTATCGCGTATTTTTCGTAGAGCTCGGCGAATTTCATTGGCTTCATGATGTGTTTCTTTTTCTAATTCTTCAATGGTTAAAGGTCGTCCAGCAGCAAATAATGCCGCTTCTACAATTTGTTCTAATAAGAGACTTGCTCGGATTTCTTCATCGCTAAGTGGAATTTGTTCGTATTCTAAGGCTTCTTGAGATGTAAGTGAGCTAGATTCTTCTTTTAATGTTATTTGGTCTTTGATTTCTACGGATGTGGTAATGTTAGTACTCATCTTCGATATTGGGTTATTATTTTCTTGGATAGCTGCCGTTGAAGCTGTGACTTGAACGGTATCAGTTCTTAACTGGGGTGATACATCGTTTTGGGTGTGTGACTCGGCTTTTTCTTTTTTGACGTCTACATCGGCTCTTTTTTTTCTCTTTCTAAAGAAACGAAACATATTTTACCGCCTATTTTATATCTTACTCGTCTTTCTATTGAAGCATTTTATAAATATATGATTTCAGACCGCTTTCAAGAAAGGCTTTTATATCTTCCGGCTCATTAGGTAAGTTTAACAGCTCTAAAGTCTTTTTTGTGATATGTGGTATGAGTTTCTTTCCTTCAGATTCTAATTGGAGTAATTCTAATTTTTCTAGGTCTTGTAACTTCTTTTTTGTTCGTGATCCAAATACTTTCTTCAAATCGGTTAATGTGACAGTCTTATTATTTACATATTGCTGAAAAATAATGTATGCTAAGACTTGGATGAGATCACGGGGAAGTTCTTCACGTTCGACCGATAATTTCAATACACGTTGAATGTCTGGTTGGAGTTTTAAAAAATATCCCTTACTATCATACTGAAGAAGATATGGTGCATCCCGTTCCTCATATCTCGCACGTAGTTGTTCTACTAAGTGAGTGACTTCATTTTCCGATATATTGAGATGTTCAGCAAGTTCAATTCGTTTAACTGGACGTTCGGCAATATATAGGATCGCCTCAATCATGTTAATTTTGTGAATAAGGTCTTCTTCTGTTCTTTTTTCCGCTTGTTTCATGTCGTTACTGTCGACACTTGGTTGCAGTTCCGACGTTGTCTTTTGATTCTGAGGTAATTCTTTGACCTCGGTTATTTCCTCATGCTGTTGTCGTGAAGGTTTTTTGGCTGTTTCAACTTTTTTTGTTGATGCCGATTTTTTTTTCTTTCGTGGGATGGTTATTCACCGCCATTCTTCTTTTTTAGTTGAATGTAGATTTCTAAGGTGTCTAAATCTTGGAATGCAACTATTTTTTCTTCTTTAATTAAATATAATAATGATAACAATGTGCGAACTCGTGATAGGCGTCGTAATTCCACATTTGTGGTATTATCGGTCAATTGTGAGATAACTTCAGTAAAGGAAATTTCATCACGGTGTTTGAGGAGCTCTTTCATAACTTGGTAGGTTTCTTCAACGATTTGCTCAATTTCAATTCTCTTAAGGTCGATTTCATAATTCCATCCCGTTTCTAAAAGATTTTCAATATCATTAGCAAGAACTCGCCGTCTTCGTCGTGATTGTCGTTCTCTTTTTGCTTTTTTTGAAAGCTCACGTTTTTTTTCTTCTTTTTTTAATGCATTAAGAAGTTCTTCAAAAAATACTTCGTGAGTAGGAATATCCATCGGTATTTGTAACTGTCCGCGTTTCCAATAGTATTTGAGCGGCTTTTCGAACTGAAACATTCTTTTCTGGCGTTTTAATTCAAATTCACGTTTCTTTCGTTGTTCGTATTCAATTAAAATATTAATTTTATGGCGATGTAGTTTAACAGCTGAATGAACGGCAATTCCTAAAATTTTAAAGTCCATTCCCTCTTCCAACATGTTCTTATAGAAATCTTTTAATAATTCGCCTAACGGAAGTGTTTTCAAAATTTTAAGACTTGTTCCAACCATTTCTGGATTAATTAAATATACATAAGGCGGTTTCAAATAAAAATGCTTCATTCTTTTTATTTCTTCAGGAGAAAAAGTTGCTTCTTTTTCAGCCGTAACAGTCATTTTTAATTCTCCATCTATGAGATAAACTATTTCTAAGTTTAATTTTTAGAAGCTTTTGCTTTTTCTGTCAATTCAGCTACTTTCTTTATTCCATCTTCGCCGCTCATATCCAAAAGGTACATTTGACTAAGGCCATTGACATTAGAGACACCATAAAGACGATCAGCGTACGATAAAAGGATGTCACGGTGTGAAATGACTAAAAATTGCACGGAGGGTGAGGGTCCGCCGCCATCATGGTCACGGTCGCTACCGACCTCACGGCTCAACCGATGTAATAACTTTGCCACGCGGCGAACGTTCATCGGATCTAAAGCCGCATCAATTTCATCTAATACGTAGAATGGTTGAGCATCCACTTTTTGTATTGCAAAAATAAAAGCTAAGGCAGTTAATGCCTTTTCACCGCCACTCATGGCTTCTAAAGAAGAAATTTTCTTCCCGCTTGGGTTTGCTTCGATGAATACGCCACCTTCAAAGGGGTCATCCGGATTTTCTAGATAAAGCCGCCCCGTTCCGGCAGCGATTTCTTTAAACAACGCGCGAAACTCTTTTGCGATGGCATTGAAGGTTTTCATAAAGGTAGCGCGTTTTTCAGCTTCTATTTGTTCCAAAGTGTCTTTAATTAATTGCCGTTCTTCTAACAAAAGATCACGGGTCTCAATTAATTCTTCGTAGCGTTGATTTTCTTTTTTATATTCTTCTAGAGCTTTCATGTTTACGGGTTCCAATTTACGCATTTCTATGGTTTTATTTTCTACCAATTGTGCCAGTTTTTTTGGTTTTACATCGGCAACTTCTTCCGGATCTAATAACGTTAAATTTCCTTCTTGAATTTCTTTTAAGGCATTATCACTTTCTGCTTGGGCACGTTCACGTTTGATTTTTATTTCCATTATTTGTTGCTGCATATTGTTAATTTGATGTTGAAGTTGATCCTTTTCGGTTGTTAATTGATTAAGTTCATCTTTTAACGCTTTAATTTCAGCGTTTTTTTTACGACTTTCCTCTATAAGTTCTTGTTTCTCTTCGTTTAATTCATTCAAACTCTTTTGATAATTTATTAATTCTTCGTTGTAGAATTCCACTTGCATTGTAAGTTTTTCGATTTTTTGTTCTAGTTCTTTAATTGTTTTTTCGATTTCAATCACTCGTTCGGCACGTTCTTCTTTTAAGCGATGGATAGTGTTCAAATTTTCTTCCAAACGAGTCACTGATTGTTTGATTTTACTTAATTCCTTCTCTTTTTTACTTAATAATTTGTATAGTGGCTTTACATCCTTTTGTTTTACTTGTTGGCGAATTTCCATCAATTGATCATTAACTTCTGTGAGTTGTTCTTCGACGGAATCGAGCTCGTATTGATGGGCTTCTAGTTTTTCTTTTTCGACCTGTGCACGTTCACGTGCGACTTTTTCTTCTTTTTCGATCGACTGAATTTCATTAGTCAAGTGCTGTACGTCTTGCTGAACTTTTGCTAGCGTTAGTTGTAGTTGATGGTACTGCGTTTCGACTTCTTTACTTTTCTTTTTTACAATCGTGCGCAGTTGGATGATTTCTTTTTTCTTTTTCTTCAAATCTTCAAGTATAGAGTCAACTTCTTTTATTTGTTCTGTTAACTCTGCTTCTTTTTCTTTGAGTTCATCTAGTGAGGTTTCTGCGGATTGTATATGAAAACCACCAAAAATTACACCGTTTGGATAGAAAATATCCCCTTCTACTGTCGAGACTAACATATTTTTGTTTTTTTTCCAAAATTCAGCGGCATCTTTGAGTGTGTGATACTGTTCGCTCGTTTTTGCTAAGGTCTTCACAATTTTTTGAGGATCACTGTCCGGCTTTAATTTTAATTGAGATAAAGGAATAAATTGTGTTGAACCAATCGCATTTTGTTTAAGGAGTTCAATACATTCTAAGGCAACGTCTACGTTTTCAACTACCAGTGCATCGGTTAAATGTTCTAAATTAGCTGGAAGTCCTTTTTTCTCTCTTACTAGATCGCCTAAAGATCCAATGATTCCTTTGACTTTTCCTTGTTCTTTCATTTCTAGTAAATACTTTGTTGCCGCATTTTGTTCCTTCTTTTTTGTTGCACTCTTCAAAAAATTCGCAATCATTGAATAACGGGTCTGTATTTCTATTAACTTATTTGATAATTCGGTTTTTTTCTTTTCATGTTCCTCTATTT
>WAPZ01000700.1 GCA_015520535.1 Candidatus Heimdallarchaeota archaeon | reverse complement strand
ATTTTATACCGTCGACTGGCGAAATTCAAGTCCCATTAAAGAACTTAAATATAGAAACGGGTCCACTCGTTGGCCAAATTAAGTTGATTGGACTCATCAGATTAAATGAATCCAAATCCAGCGGAAACATGATTTCTTTGAAACTTAAAGGTAAAGTTATGGATATTATGAATTCAGCGAGCATCTGCCATACCTTGGACGAAGAAGCTATTCCCTTGTCACTTTCACATGTACGAATCTATACCACAACCCCAACAACAAAAAGTGTAACTTTAGATGAGGTCTTACCGGATGACTTTTTATGGAAACAATTAAAATTATTGTATACTGCAATTGTAAAGAAGAACAACTTCCTTCCGACGACAAAACAACTTATAAGACATATTTCTTTTGCAATTTGGGGATTATTTGAACTACTTTCTGATACACTAACCCATTCACAAGCACGAATTTATTTAAAAACCTTTGAAATTTTAGAATCACATAAGCCACGACTTGAATGGAAAAATATATCAGAAGTTAGAGAAATCCTCGACAACGTCACTCTATATCATATAAAGCATCTTTGCTGGTTTTTAATGGCGAAAAATCTCCAAAAAGCGACCAATGAAATGGAAGTTCTTTCTGAAATCAAACAATATTTCCCAGATTACGTATTATCACCACATTTATCTGAGTTTTTACTTAAATGCATTATTAACCTCCTAATTGAAGGTGGTGAGTCCGTAGAAAAGTTTTTCCAGTTATATCTACAGTGGACAGAATATAATCGTGGTTTTGAACTGTTAGAAAAGGAAATAGACCAATATCTCAACACACATAGCACGGAAGAAATTTCTGAAGACTTTTTAATTCGTGCTTTTCAGTTTTTGTTACATTTTATGGACATAGATACCCAACATTGGGTTATAACGCTTCACATGAAAATAGTTGAACATTTAAGCCGTAAATATGCCTTACATAAATTAATTCCTATTTTTTGGAATACATTTTCACAAAGATCAGCTGAAAAAAAGACGATTCAATATTTAATTGACCTTTCACGACTAATAATAAATGAGTATCTTCATGAAGAAGAAAAAACGCATTGGATTGAAGCTTTAAGGTCAAGTTTACCACAAGAACTTTGGCCAACGGAATTTCACACAAAAAATAATAAAATAATTGAACCGACCTTCAAACCAGAGAATGCCACCATCGAACCTTTCCCAGCACCCATGTACTTACGTATCGTCTTAATCGGACCCGCCTTAGCAAAACTGGGCGATGCCTTAGATGTAATGCTACCAATGCGCGATAATTCTAATAGTGCGTTAAAAAAATTTTGGCAATCCATTGGGCTTGACATCATCGTATGGAGAAATCATCAATTAAACCTCACATATCAAATCACCGTGCTTTCACCGACACACAATCCGCCAATGCACAGAGTTCTTATAGGTAGCCCAATGGTCACTACTGCCCATGTTTTTATTGTACTTTACGACTTGTATGAGCCTAATGAATTAGAAATGTATCTCAAGGAGTTTTCATCTATATATCAAGCATACGAACAAAAAAATGCAAAGTTTTCCAGTGAAAAAGGCACATTTCCCTACTTCGCACTAGTTGGCATCCCTCTAACTTACAATGGCTATATTACCAGTGACACAATTGAAAACATATATGAATATGTCCCAGAAAACTTTAAAAAGAATCTGAATCTTCTAACGTATAAAGCCAACACGCTCTGGGGATCATTACTTCATATACTTCAAGATATCACCTTTTTAATCAGAAAAACGCTCTTTTAATAAATGTCGATATTCCCCTATTATCATAAATGATTTATATTTGAACCAGAAATTGTAGATTGAGAAGAATTTAGGCGATTATGGACTTTTTTTTCCGTCAGTAGAATTTAATCTCATTTTGGTGTGCTCTATTGGAAAAAATAAAAATACAGCCAAAAAAACTACCCGCTAAATTGGCAGTATTGATTTCTGGACGCGGAACAAACTTACAAGCAATCATTGACGGTATCAAGGGCGGGGAGATTAATGCAACCATTGAGATTGTTATCAGCAACAACCCCAATGCTTATGGACTAGAACGTGCAAAACAAGCAAACATTCCAACTAAAGTTATCGACCATCGCGAGTTTTCAACACGTGAAGATCATGAACGTGCTATTTTAAGCGTTTTAGCTCCATTAGACATAGATTTAATCGTGTTAGCCGGTTATATGCGAATATTAACCCCACTATTTATACGACCATATTATGGACGAATAATTAATATACATCCTGCTCTTTTACCGGCCTTTCCGGGAACACACGCACAAAAGCAAGCACTTGAATATGGAGTTCGTATTTCAGGATGTACCACTCATTTTGTGGATGAAGGAACAGATACAGGACCAATAATACTGCAAAAAGCTGTATATGTGCGGCAAGACGACACAGAGGAGACGCTTTCCCAAAGAATTTTAAAATACGAACACATACTGATGAAAAAAACCATCCAACTTTTTTGCGAAGGCCGACTCACATTAGATGGTCGTAAAGTGATAATTGAGGGAATAAAAAGTATCGAAGAACTCGGTCTTTAATTAAAGAAAAATCACAAAGGAACAGAATAAAAAGAAAAATAAACGGGGATTAAAAAATATGTGTGGAGTTTTGGGGATAATAGGATCAATCAAGATTCATACTGCAGCTGAAATGCTTCAATTACTCACCCATCGTGGACAAGATTCAGCGGGACTGGCATGGGTAAATCCGAATCATAGCACCGCTAAAATCAATATGGTTAAAGCCTATGGCTATCCATCAGCGATGGAAGTCCCAGCAAATGAAACCGCCTTCCTCACGCTTGGTAGCACTCGTTACCCAACTTATGGCGTTGAAGCAAATGACAGCGTTCCACTGGAACATTTTTCACAGCCCTTTAGCTCAGAGTTAGCTAAAGAGCCCATCACGATTGTCCATAATGGAAACATTCCTAATGGACCAAAAATTGAAGCAGAATACTTTGGAAGTAGTGGAAAATATTTAAGTGACGCTCACTTAATTGCGGATCTTTTAGGAAAACTTCTAAAAGATGCCAATGGCGATCTAAATGAAGCACTTCACAGTCTTTCAAGGATACTTGATGGTTCTTATAGTTTAGTAGGAATTTATGGAAAAAGCTTATTTGCGTATCGCGATCCAAAGGGAATCCGTCCTTTAATAATGGGTAAAAATGGTCAGCTTTACGTATTTTCCTCTGAAAGCGTGGTGTTTCAACAATTGTTACTTCAGACCGTTCGTGATGTAAAGCCCGGTGAACTTATTCAAATTAAGCTTAATGATGAACTCGGGGATAAGGAAGAAGAATCAACCACAAAATTCACGATAATTGAAAAACAAATCATTCCCACCAAAGAATCAGATCATCGTCACTGCATGTTTGAATATGTCTATTTTGCAAATCCCGTCTCTAAAATTGACAACCTTTTAGTATATGATGCACGCCTACGCTTAGGAAAACAGTTAGCAAGAAAGATAAAACAGATGGATCTTAAGATCGATTATGTGGCGCCGGTTCCCGACACATCACGTGTTGCGGCGCAAGCCATTGCAGAAGAACTACATGTTCCGTTACGTGAAGTTATTATCAAAAATCGGTATTTATTACATCGAACGTTCATCTTGAAAAACGATCAAGAACGAGTCAAAGCCATGGGACGAAAATATCTTTTCATGAAAGATTATATAAAGGGAAAAAACCTCCTATTAGTGGATGATAGCATAGTACGTGGTAATACGAGCAAAAAAATTATTAGCATTCTCCGAAAACTTGGTGCACGAAACATTTATTTTGTAAGTACGTGTCCGCCCATTCGACACCCTTGCTATTATGGTATCGACTTTGCCAGTTATGAAGAACTTCTCTTACCAGATACTAAGGCGATAAGCGAAGCTGAGCGCGAATTAGGCGTCGATAAATTAATTTACCAAGACATTTCCGACTTAGAAAAATCCATTGGAACACCATTTTTATGTAAAGCGTGTTTAGATGGAAACTACCCTACCCCGTTCGGAGAAAAATTAAAAATAATCAGTTTAGATGAGTATCATAAGGCAAAAGAACGTAAAGCACACGAGTCAAAGGATAAAAAACGTAACTTTGAGCGCTTATTTGAAAAACAAGTTCACAAAAGGGAAGATTTTCTTGAAATCCCGCGCTGATGAAGAAGATTGGAGGATAAAAGCGTGTCAAAAGTATTAATTGTTGGAAATGGTGCCCGCGAACACGCCATTGCAAAAACAGTACATCGCTTTGGACATGAAATTTATGCTGTAATGGACAAATTAAATCCTGGTATTGCTAAAATTTCCAAAAACTATTTAATTTGTAAATTATCGGAATTTGAAAAAATTACTAGTTTTGAATCCGTAGATCTTGCGATCATTGGACCCGAAGCCCCACTTTCCATTGGAATTGTCGATTATTTGGAAGAACATCTCGAAATCCCAGTACTTGGGCCAAACAAAATGAATGCACGCATTGAAAGTAGCAAAGCTTTTTGCCGAACATTACTAGATGAAAATCAAATCGAAGGAAATCCACAGTTTTGTGTATGTACGTCATTAGATGATGTAAAAGCTTTTCTCAAAGACCTAGGATCCATTGAAGTAGCCGTCAAACCCGATGTACTTACCGGCGGAAAAGGTGTCAAAGTATATGGCGACCATCTGAATACCGAAGAAGAAATCTTAACCTACGCTGAAGAACGGCTCAAATCCGACGGGTTAGTGGTTATTGAAGAAAAACTGGTTGGGCAAGAATTCACATTACAAGCATTTACTGATGGCACACATTTTTACGTTATGCCTTTAGTACGGGACTATAAAAGGGCTTATGATGGAGATAAAGGACCAAATACCGGAAGTATGGGATCTTATTCATTAGAAGACCATACACTACCCTATCTTTCAGAAACTGATATTGAAAATGCGAAAAAAATTATCGATAAAACTCTAAAAGCCTTGAAAAAGGAAAATGACACACCATATAAAGGCGTTTTGTATGGACAATTCATTAAAACAGAAAAAGGCGTGTTTCTTTTAGAATTCAATAGTCGCTTTGGCGATCCGGAAGCAATGAATGTATTATCATTACTAAAAACCGATCTCGTTGATATCACTTTTTCAATGAGTGAGAAAAACTTAATTCGCCCTGAATTTGAAACGCTCGCAACTGTCTGCGTTTATTTAGTTCCGGAAGGCTATCCCATCAAACCCAAGGCAGACAAAAAAATAGATGTTCCCAATGAAAATGAAATAAACGCAGAACTCTTTTACGCGTCGGTTGAACAACGAAAAGACGGTATATATACCAGTAAGAGTCGTGCCATTGCAGTCTTAGGTAAAGCACAATCTGTATCCCAAGCGCGGGAGCTAGCATACAAAGACATCAATAAAATTACAGGAGCACTCTATTATAGAAGTGACATTGCTGCCGAAGTAGCCGTAGAAGGAAACTGAGATTAT
>WAPZ01000699.1 GCA_015520535.1 Candidatus Heimdallarchaeota archaeon | reverse complement strand
TTTCAGACGTTTTTTATATTGTTCGACGCGTTCACGGAGCGATACTGGAACTCTGTGTCAAATAATTCTAGAAAAGGCTGAGTTTAATTAATTAAAAAATTATGGCGTATTATAGAACTATAGAAAAGATTGGGTTATCACAATGCGTATTGGATAAAGTTTCGCAATTTTTGTGACTATACGTGACAATACTTTTCTGCTTAGACTAAAGACAGAACTTAAAAACTATAGAGAAATAATGTAAGAGTAGATGATGATTTTGGGATAGATTGTGAGTCGAGGTAAGAGTGAAGAGTAATGATACCGATTGATGCGGACAAAGAAAAGTTTGAGTTGTTAGAGGCAAAAGGTTCCGAATTACGTGGTAAACGGATTTTGGTATGTAGTACAGGGAGTATAGCGGTATTAGAAGTTCCGCATTTAGTGCGTGAGTTGATTCGGCATGGAGCTGATGTGACAGTGGTGTTGTCAGCGGCGGCTCAAAAGTTAGTTGGAGTTGAAGCCTTTCGTTGGGCAAGTAAAAAACCACCGATTACAGAGATTACGGGACAGGTGGAACATGTGTTATTGGGGAGTCATCCGGAGTTGAAGGCTGATCTTTGTTTGGTGGTGCCGGCGACAATAAATACGATTGGAAAAGTTGCGCATGGGATTGCGGATACACCGGTGACGTTGATGGTGGCTACGTGTTTAGGTGCGAAGATTCCGGTGATGATGGTTCCGACGGCTCATCAATTTTTGTTGGATTCTCCAATTGTTCAAGAGAACAAAAAGAAGTTGTCCGGTTTAGGAGTATTGTTTTTAGAGCCGCGCTATGAAGAAGGAAAAGCCAAGATTCCGGAGACAGAGGAGATAGTTCGGAGTGTGATCGATTTTTTTCGTATGAATAGTATATTGGTTGGGCGTCGTGTGTTGATTACAACGGGAGCCACGCGTGAATATTTGGATGATGTGCGTTTTATATCGAATCCGTCGAGTGGAAAGACGGGTTTAGCTTTAGCACGGATGGCACAATTAATGGGTGCGGAGAAGGTTAAGGTAATTTTAGGAGAAGGTCATACGGTGGATTTTAGAGGTTTTGATGTGCGGAAGGTAGTGAGTGCCAATGAAATGGTGGAGGCGACGTTAGAGGAGTTGGATGCCGAAAGTTATGATGTAGTGATTTCGGCGGCGGCGATTGCAGACTATATGGTAGAGCGTAGTGGTGGGAAAATTCCGTCTTTACAGCAACAATTGGAGCTTAAATTGAAGCCGACACGCAAGTTACTTAAAGAGGTTCGTGAAGCACATCCGGAGATATTTCTTGTGGGTTATAAATCAGAAGTTGGGGTGTCGGCAGAAGAGTTAGTGTCAATAGCGAGATCACGTATAAAACGCGATAAATTAGACATGGTGGTAGCAAACGAGGTAAAGGGGACAGAAAAAGGCTTTGCGCGCGACACAAATGAAATTTTTATTGTTATGCCGGGAAGAGACCGTCCGATTCATATTCAAGGGACAAAAGAAAAGTTAGCAGCTGAAATTTTGCGATTAATTGCTATGCAGCTGGAAGAACGTGAAATGAATGATTTTCGAGGATCTGGAAGGTTTTATAGCTCAGATATGTTCCAAAAGTCCCAGAAAAAGTCAGAATATGATCCATTCGTTAATTCATATGAAGAAGTTGAATTTTCTTAGATGTAAAGAGAAAGATGTTTAGTTGTCTTGTGGGTTTTATGAATGTATTACCATTTATTGATTTAATTCGATGAAAGATGGCAAGTGACGAATAGATTTGGTTGTAATAGGATGTCAAAGGATTTTGCTATACAATCGGTGTTGATATTTGGTGCTGGAAGTATTGGCTCATTACTTGGATATTACGTGAAGAAAACTGGGAAAGATGTGATTTTAATTGGGCGAAAGCCGCATATGCAGCGAATTTCAGTGGAAGGTTTGACATATATTTCACCAGAAGGAACCGCTGAAACGTTGAGTGGTTTCAGGTGTTATGAGTCATTGGAGTTGTTGGAATCATCGGTTCGAATTGACCTCATTATTGTGACGACAAAGGCGTGGGCAAATGAAGAAGTGGCTGTGGCTTTGGATCAGTGGTTGCGCAGAAAAAATGTAGAGCATTTTTTAGGTTTTCCGCCATTGTTACTAGTTCAAAATGGTTTAGGAAACGAAGAACCCTTTGAAAAGACTTTAATTCCTTTAATTTTTCGTGGAGTATTGACACATGGAGCACATTTGATGTCGGCGGGTGTTGTGAAACATGCGGGTCGTGGGTGGTTTAAGATTGGGTTGTATAAAAGGAATGCCAAGGTTTCAGATTCGGTCGTAAGAGAAATCACACGACACATACTTACTCTCTTTAATGAGGCGTCCCTTTATGTTGAATTTGAATCTCAGTTGAATCAAATTTTATGGGAAAAATTGGCAATAAATGCCGTGATTAATCCGGTATGTGCCTTGTATTCGGTGAATAATGGGTTTATTTTGGAACATCAAGAGCTTTTTATGCCATTAGTGGAGAAAATTTTAGTGGAGTTAGTAGCAGTAGCCGCAAGTTCGGGGATTCGCCTAAAACATGAACATCTTTTAGAGCAAGTAAGAGAAACGATAAAACACACGTGGAACAACAAGTGCAGTATGTTACAAGATTTAGAAAAGGGTCGACAAACGGAAATAGACAACTTAAATGGACATATTGTCATTTTAGGTAAAAAGTATGGGATTGCTACACCAGTAAACGAGACATTGACGATATTGGTAAAAGGATTGGAGCGTAAGCGGTCGAGGCGGTAAAAATCAATGAAAAATGATGCTTTAAGGAAAAACCAGAGTGCTTATTATGTTTCCTCTCATTTAACGGGCGTGTTTTCAATTAAGGATATGTCTGAAGATCCACTTAAGAAAGGATCCATTGGAGCTGGATTGTGTTTAAAGAAAGGAGTACAAACGGTTGTAGTTTTAAAGCGTGAAAAAAAAGCTCATTTTACCCGTTCAGCGAAGAATGATCCTATTATTTTAGAGCAAGTCAAAATATTTTTTGATAATCGGCAAGTTCCGCTACCATCAGCGGCGAGCACTCTTGAAGCATTAAAATTGTTTGCTGAACTTGAATCGTTGCAACCTTATGAAATCGAAATTTATCACCGCTTTGATGTGCCGATGGGTGCTGGGTATAGTACAAGTGCCGCCGGTGCTATAGGTGTAGTCTTTGCATTAAATGATCTATTGTCATTGGAATTATCTCGAGAAACGTTATTTCAATTAGCTCATAAAGCGGATCTTTTCTCAGGTGGCGGATTAGGGAGTGTTTTGGGATTATATGAAGGCGGTATGGTGTTGCGAACCAAAGCTGGTGCACCGGGAGTTGGGACGACCAAGCAGATGGTAAATGACTTTCCCCCCGATTCACAGTTGTATATCATTAGCTTTGGATCGATTTCAACGAAAAAGGTTCTTTCGGATCCCGTACGCCGTGCACAAATAATAATGAAGGGCGATGAATTATTGAAGACATTATTCAAAGATGCACGGTTGTCACAATTTTTTTCGGTGTCGGAAGAATTTACACGGTATGTGGGACTGACGACCCCAAAAATTGTGGTGCTTTTAGAACGCTTATGGCGTGAGGAAATACCGGCAGCCATGAATATGTTTGGTGAATCGATTTTTGCCATGGCTACCACACCCCAAGAAAAAAATCTTGTAGAAAGACTCGGTTTTAAGCCAATATCGATTAGTTTTAACACGGTTCAACGTATAGACACGGTTTTTTAGTGTTATTTACCATACGATACGAATAAATGAATGAGGGACAAATAATGACGCAGACACAAAGGAACGAAGATCATATAGAGATTCCACCGGATCATCCGCGGTATCAATCACTATTATTACGAGAAAAAGTGATCGAGGGTTATAAGCGTCATATTGTTGCGTTAGCGGGTTTAGTGGCACATGGGCGTGGTGAGGCGTTTGATTATTTAATCGGGGAAAAGACACCGAAGTGGGCATTAGAACAAGAAAAAGCCGCAGTAGCGTTGTTACTTCTGGCTGAACACCCTATAATTAGTGTGAATGGAAATGTAGCAGCATTATGTCCCGAAGCGGTTGTGGAATTTTCAAAGACTGTTAATGCGCCTTTAGAGGTGAATTTATTTTATCGTACCCGACAGCGGGAAGAAGCGATAAAGTCTGCCCTCTTAGATGCGGGTGCGACTGAAGTGTTAGGTGCAGATCCTGAACACCAAGTTAAAATACGAGAATTATCGCATGCCAGAAGAATTGTAGATTCACGGGGAATTTATCGTGCTGATGTAGTTTTAGTGCCATTAGAAGATGGTGATCGAACGCAAGCTTTGCGCTTATTAGGAAAAAAAGTGATTGCTATTGATTTAAATCCGCTTTCTCGAACCGCATTAGCTGCTCATATTACGATTGTCAATAATATTATTCGAGCACTGCCAGAAATGACACAATTTGCGCAAAAATTACGTGATCAGCCAAAAGAAGAATTAGAACGACTTGTTAAATCATATGATAATAAAAAATTGTTAAAAAAAGCAATTAAAGGGATGACAGCGCAACTTCCGACGTTATTTGAAGAAAAATTTGCTGAAGTGTCTCGACTTTTTCAGAGGTGAGATAAGGTATGAGAAAAACAGTATTAGATTTTTATAAGATGAAGCAAGAAAAAGAGAAAATCACCATGTTGACGGCGTATGATTACGTTTCAGCGCGTTTAGTAGATGAAGCTGGTACAGATATTATCTTAGTTGGTGATTCTTTAGGTATGGTGATGCTGGGATATCAAGATACGCTGTCAGTGACAATGGAGGATATGATACGACATTGCCAGGCGGTTGCGCGTGGTGCAAAAACAGCATTTTTAGTTGGAGATATGCCGTTTCTTTCCTTTTCAGTGAGCGTAGAAAAAGCCGTAGAAAATGCGGGTCGCTTTATTCGAGAAGGACATATGCAAGCGGTAAAGTTGGAAGGTGGTCGCGAACGAAAAGCGGCAATTGAGGCGATTTTAGACGCGGGTATCGCTGTTATGGGGCATTTAGGTCTGACACCGCAATATATTCATCGTTTTGGTGGGTTTAAAGTACAAGGGAAAACACAAGAAGCGGCAAAGAGAATTTTAGAGGATGCAAAGTTGTTAGCTGATCTTGGTGTATTTTCGATTGTTTTAGAAAGTGTGCCGTGGCAGTTGGCAAAAAAAATTACAGAAAGTGTGGATGTGCCGACCATTGGGATAGGTGCGGGACCTTATTGTGACGGGCAAGTGTTGGTATTTCATGATGTGCTTGGTCTCTTTCCGGGTTTTAAGCCTCGATTTGTCAAACAATATGGGCAATTTTACGCTCCTATGTTAGATGCCTTGAAAAAATACAATGAAGAGGTTAAAAAAAGCCTTTTTCCAACGATCGAAGAGCATTCCTATTCGTCAGAATAAGATGTGAAGGAGAAAAAGAATATGTGTGGCGGCTCGCGGATGAGTGGGCGGATAAACTTGCCGTAGTAGGTTACAAATAAATTTCACCGGCTTCTTTAAATCCTAGTGATTTTATAAAGTTGTATGAGAGATGATTTTTTTCATAGACTTCACATACGAGTTCAGACACGTTATTTTCTTGAAAGAATTCGTAAGCTTTTAATGCTAGACGTAATGCGATTTTTCTTCGACGATAGTTAGGAATGACACCGATTCCGGCAATTACACCAATACGTTTTCCATTTTCCTCCTCTTCAATGGTCAACGAGATGAATCCAATCGGTTTTCCGTACAGCCATGCTAGGTATGTCCAATCCTCTTTGAATAGTAACGCATCTTGTGGTGTCATTGCTCGGTAAGGATCGGGAGCCGTGACGAAAATTACATTATAGAGATTTGCAAAGGCTTCAGCATCGGTTTCGTGATTTAATTTTTTAATTTTAATGATTTTTTGAAGTGGGTCGTTTTCCAACTTCTTCTTAACCGCTTCAGCAAATGGTAAAACATCCTCCCATTTTGCTTTCATTAGGATATAGCGGTATTTCTTTGGTGCTTCGGTGGGTTGTACGTGTTCAGTGGTGGTAGAAGACGTAGTTTCAGCTTCCGGTCGTAGGAAAAATCTTCGTAATTTTATAGATTCACGCGTTTTTCTTTTACTCATTTATAATACGCATCCTCTTAGTCGTATCACTTATTGGTATGCTTTTCATCAAGAATAAAAAATGATTTGAACAATTTAAAACGTTTTCTGGTCAATTTTTCAATTAAAACTGCCATATAATTTTTCGCCAAACATTTAGTTGTAAAACTATTTCGTTGTTTGGTTTTTTTGTTTGCCGTGATGTAATTTGGGACGTAAAACGTAACGAAAATTAAAAGGGTCATCGGATTGTGTCGATTAAGAATATTTTTAAAGGAGGAAATACTTGGAAAACATGAGAAATCTGACTCGTCTTATCAAGGCGTGATAAGTGCTTGGTGAAAAGAATGGATGGTACTATATCCAAAACCGCAAGTATAAGTTCAACGGCTGTTACTACAGAAAAAGCGCAAAAAACAGCTGCTGAACTCAGAACACAGACGTCAGAAGGACCCGAATTTGACGATCTTTATATTCTTGGTAGTTTTATTATATTAGTCGTTTTATCAGTGAGTATCTATATAGCCTCAGACTATGTATGGCTGGAAAAACCCACCGCTGATCTAATCAGTATGGTATTGACGCTTTTTAATATCGAGAATTACCCACCAGCAAACCCGTTACCAGAAAGTTTGCGTGGCGAAGGAATCTTTTTAGAGGGAAATGATAATACACCGGGTATATACATTCCGTCTAATAATACAGAGTATTGGATAGTAAAAGCATGTACAGGAATGCAAGCGGGTGCGATTCTCTTAGCATTGATTGCTATCACAGAAGCGCCTTGGAGAAACAAAATTCTTGCCGCTTTTAGCTTTTTCATTTTCTTGTTTATCGGCAATAGTCTTAGAATCGCCTTTCATCTGATAACCACGACTATTTTGGTTACCCAATTTGGAATGGATCCGATGACAGCATTTTACTGGGGCCATGACATTCCCACAAAAATAATCGGCTTTTTTGGCACGTTGTTTTTTGCTTGGGTCATTGAACGGATGGGTGTGCCAATAATCGATACTTTTGCTGACTTTATGGAATATGCGTGGATCAAAATTTCTTGGGTGCTAAACAAAATTTAATCAGCGCAAAAAAAGTAATTTCTTTCTTCTTTTCACACATTTTTTTCTTTTGCTTTTGCTATTCTTGTTATTCTTGGATGATTATTTGGCGATAGAGTTGGGTGATTATATTTTGGGTTTCTTGCTTTGGTAGAATTTTATTTGTGTAGTTATATTTTATGTATTTGTGCTCAAATTCGTCAACGATTCGGCGGAGGAAAAGTCGAACAAGATAATTATCACTTTTTGAAATTAACACATAAAGTGCATGCTTGCTTTGCTCAAAAATAAGGGTGGTTTTTTCATGTTCAATTTTTTGGATTGAGGCTTCTGAATCAGCATCTTTGGTAATTGTTGCCATAATTTTTTGAATTACACCAAGTACGCTGGCTAAAAGCCCCGACTGTGTGTTAAAGTTCTGATCAAAGACATATTCGAAAATGGGAAGAGATGATTCCTTATTAATAACATATAAGCCGATAAACTCGACTTTTCCTTTTTTCGAATATGGGGGGTAATTATAAGCATTGGCGATGTTGAGTGACTCAATAATTCCATCAATTAACCAGTATTTGGTCTCTTCAACTGTTGTGGTGTCAATGTGCTGGTTATGAAGCATTTCCGTATCTAGTTGGGCGAAAATTTTTTGCAGAATGCCTTTATTTTTATAATAGCGTTCAATTTCATGTAGCTTTTGCTGTAATTTTGGTGAAAAAATGTCAATTTTTTTGTTTATTACATCTATAAGTAAAATGCCAATATCGAATGCAATCAGATCTTTTTTTAGCCGCAACTTACGTGCTTTGTCGATAGCTTGTGTGAGAAAATTTTCTGCTTGGTGGATATTTGTGTGAGTCGGTGAAATCTTGTAGAGTTTAAGATAGGAGGTAACCAAAGCTGAATAAAGTTTAACTTCGAAAAAGCCGAGTTTTTTCTGTTTAGCTGCAGCAATCCCCTTAGAATACATTTCAATGGCATTTCTTAAGTTTCCAAGCGTTTCTTCGGCAAGACCAATCAAATATGCAGTTTCAATTTGACGCAAAGGGCCAAAATTTTCGTGATTACGTCTTTTTAATAGGTCTCGACACATGAGAATATTTTCAATGTGATGATTTAGGATTTGAATAAGGAGAAAAACTTTGACAACTTCGTAGGACCATAATGACTGGTCTTTAGGGAGTTTTTTTTCTATTTCTTTCAGTAAAGAAGAACTTTCATGTCTTTTATCCAACAAATGTTTGGTTAATGCCAAGCGTATAAGCGTTTGAAGTTTTTTTGTTTTATTATTCTCATCAAGTTCGATGGATTGTTCGTATAGAGCTTCGGCTTTTCGCAGATATCCGTGCAGCAAGTATAAATCAGCTAAATTTCTGAGGGCTTCAGAAAGACGCGTGAAATTTCCCAGATGGATTAGTTCATCTACATAGTCTTCAAACAGTCTTTCAGCTTGATCAAATCGTCCCATTAGGTGATAAAGGTTGGCTTTAGCATTAAGTAGCCAAATTTGAAGAAGAATATGGTTCAGATAAAGACTTTGCGTTTCAACAAAAGTCAATAGTTGTTCGGCGTCATGGACGTTTCCTAATTTAATGTGTGCCCATAACACAGAACTTAATGCTTGTAAAGCAAGCTGTTTTGCCGTTTTAGTCAACGTTTCATTAAAAAATCGCATTATTCGGGTTTTTTGTGCTGCAACCTGATTATAAAGTTCATAAGCATTCATGGCTTCAAGTTTGATAGCGGTCCATAACGCCGGTAAGAATTCATCATGTGTGTTTAGCTGTAATATCAGATCAATTTTTTGCATCTTCTTTAACAAGGAATCACTATCGTTGTAAGTGCCCAACATGGCGTCAACATAGAAATTCCACATTTGAAATTCGGTTTTACTGTCAAAAACTCCTTTTTTAATCCATGTCTCTATGAATGAATAATCTCCAATCAAAAAGGATAAAAAAAACGCAAAGTGAAAATTTTTTTCGGTTTCTTTTTCGGTGAGAACTTTCTTTCTAAAGTATTTAAT
>WAPZ01000698.1 GCA_015520535.1 Candidatus Heimdallarchaeota archaeon | reverse complement strand
CTTATAAGTGATCTCATCTGTTCATTAAAGCTCATTCCTCCAAAAGTGGGTAAAATAAAACATCTAATTTTCATAAGTTGAAGAGAGCCCTGACGACCAAAGAAAAAAGATAAGGCTAACGAACAAAGTATAAAAATGAACGCTATGAGTACAAAAATATTCTTCGATTCTTACTATCCTGAAAAACCATATACCGTAATATTTTCAGGCTAAATAATAAGTAAAATGGTTTACACCACTCGGATAATTTCTCATGGCGTAAACCTTCAATTTATTCTGGAAATAAACTCCTGGGGTTGTTAATAAAGATATCTATGACATTCTGAGCATAAGTCTTCTTCCCATCCTTCTTCAAGCTCAACAGGATGCATAAAATCCAAGGCTTCTTTTATGGATGTTACTTGTTCCTCCCCAGGCTTGCCCTGAAGTATAATAGTATGACAAACATTGCAGTCCTTTGAGATAATCTTACCATCCTCACTCTTGTGGTTATCATCGTGACACCTGAAACAACCATTGTATGTTTTATGACCTATATGATTTTCATATTCATCCCAGCTCACACCCATTTCAGGAAAGATATTCTCAGAAAATGCATTAATCATACCTTCAATTGCCTTTTCGACATCATCAGCTCTCGTCTCAAGGATTTCCGGCATTTTCTCAGCATAGAACTCTTTAGTATAAGTTTTTATCGTATAGATGGCTGTATCCTTGCTCTCATAGGGATCTTTAAACAGATCCATAGCTATCTTCTTAATATAAGGTAAATCATTCGGAATATCGCCTGCAATCATGGCATGATCGATAAATTCCTGAGGCGTATAATAATGATGTGACGGCCTGTTGTGACAATCCATGCAGTCCATTTCTCTTTCTACTGCTTTTGCCATTTTCTTTTCACTGAGCATATTTTCCTCATCAATATACAGCGTAACCTCACCCGTTTTGAGATTAGTATATTTTACCCATGGAATAACTTTTCTGTTGTCTCTTTTGGGAATATATTCAATTTTCACATCAGGATTGACATGCCAGTGGATTCCCTCTGCCAATCCGAGGGCACTGTGTTTCGGACCTATTTTCATTTGAAGGTCTATATTCCACTGTGTATTTAAACTGTCCGTAAGGAAGTGTTTCTCCTGCATTAACTGTCTCGAATAAAATTTTTCGGGCCAATGACATTCTTCACAAGTCTCCCGCGCCGGTCGCAGGTCATGAATGGGCGTTTCAATCGGTTTGTTATAGTTATCGGTTAATACAGCATAAACCTGCCTCAAACCTGATAGCTTTGATCTGACGTACCAATCAGCCCCTGATCCAACATGGCAATCTACACATGCTACGCGTGCATGTGGTGAATTTTGGTATGCCACATATTCCGGTTCCATTACCTTATGACACAATGTTCCGCAAAATTCAGTCGACTCAGTGTAATGAAATGCCTCATAACTTCCAATTGCTGATAAGACAAGTAAAAAGATTGTTCCAACACCGAAAATAAGTACGGCATTTCTGTACCTGTCAACATTTAAATCAATGACAGGCCAGCCTTTTTTTACATATTTCAACTCCCGCTTTTTGGCACGTCTTCGTTCGATCAGCATTCCGATGGGAATTATTATCAATCCCAGTATCAAAAAGCCGGGAAGAATGATGTAGGCAAACAGACCTAAATATGTGCTGGTCTCATGATAAATAATACCGACAATTGTAAAGAAAATGATCAAGAACAAACTGATGCCGGCAATGACCGTTCCTACAAAAGATATGAGGTTGTAATACGATTTTGGAAGTTTCATGTTATATGGAATTTATTAAACCAAAAAAACCACTTGACGCTACTCTACACAAAAAAACACAAGGCGTCGAATAATTATATTTTTCCAAATATCTGTTATTGCATATCGAATAAATATGATTTATGTCATGAAATACAGCAATTTTCGTGATTTTATTAAAATTCAGTTTTTTTCTCAAGCATGGTAAAATCAGCTAAGGAAAACTAACCCACTGAATACAAGTTCACATGAGAGGAAATTATTTTGATTTCGACTTGAACTTTCGGTAAAACACTGAAATAACAAGGGAAATGATAGCAAAACCCATGAAGGCAATAACCCTGAAGCCCACATCCATCTGCCCTAAATCGACAAAAAACAGATGGATCGCAGTAACGATGATTGTTGCAATTGACAAATAACGGTATTTTATGTTACGCAGAAGTACACTTAAAAGGAAAAATCCAATAGCCGTCAATGTCCAGGCAAATGTTACGTGATTATCGGGTAAGGCCTTATTCAGGCTATATAATATCATGGTAAAAGCCACAAACAGATAAATATTTCTGAAAACATCCGTTTTTAGTGTAAGGCGTTCTTTTTTCCAGTTCAATATCCTGGCAGTAGCAAGTGATGTAAATGCAAAAGCGAAATTTACAGAATCAACCGATTCGGAAGTGATCAGGTATATGAGTAAAATGGTGAACAACAACAAAGCATTGGCAACAACTATAATTTTTGACCTAAACCACAAAGCCATTGTAACTACCAGGAAACTCTGCAGAACGAGTAAGAAATAGGCATCAGGCAGACCCCAGCGCCCATAAACTGCTACACTTAATGCCATAAACCCAAAACATGCATAGGTTGCCGGGGCAAAATTTCTGCTTGAAAATAATTTCAAAATTACGGCTACGGCCAGGCAAAATACTGCAATGGCTGCAAAGATCCAGCTATAATTATCGGAATAAAAAGCCGGTATTATCCATAACAGCAGAAACGAAAACCATAGGGCATTCCAAATTGTAATTGATACTAAAGGTCCGTTCGATTTGAGTTTACTTTTAGAAATAAAAATAGATGATGCAAAGATAATTCCGTAACCGAGTATAAATAACAGGTTATGTTGTGGTGACTTGACAATGCCTATGGAATGACCCATGACCGGGTTGCTAAACAACCATATCAAATGAGCTGTATACACTATAAATAATGAGTAAATAATTAATTTCCACCATATTTTTTTATAAAACAGCAGTAACGCAACAATTGAGCTGACTGCGAGAATAGTAAATGTAATATATGCTGAGTCACTAACTATTGCCGTTACTGCGCACAACGTCATAGCTATAAAACCAAGGAATTCCGAATTTTTTCGAATGGCATGATAAAAATGCAAACCGATAACAGAAAAAAGTATCACTATCGCTGCTCCCTTACCGGGTATGATTGGTTGGGATGTAAAAAAATGTAGCTTAAGGGTTATATAATATAAGAGTAGCAACCCGCATATATTTAATACGTTTACCAGCACCGGGAATGATTTCCTCAGAAAAAATGAAATGGTAAACAACAAAATTGTAGCGGCATAGGCGATAGCTTTTGACAATACAACATATCCCAGACTTTCCGCAAAAGTCATTAAAAAGACGATCCCAAAAAGGAATACTATGCCACCAAGCCAAGCCAAACCAAATTCTACCACCTTGGATTCCGTGTCTTCCCTTTTTCTGACTGCTTCTTCAAACCCCTCTTCTGCAACACTTCTTTCAGCTTCTTTAGGCCATTCGATTCTAAGAATTGATTCTATGCTTCCGAGTCGTTTTTCGAGAAGTTCAATTCTACTTAATAAAGATTTTAAGTTTAGTTCGTTTTGGTTTTGGGTGTTTTGCATGGTGCACCTCCTTTCATCAGAAAAATATGTTAGGTTCTATTAAACAACACTTATTTAAAGAAATGGAGTGTCCGGTTGTTGTAATGAGTGATAATAAGTTACAAAATTCTATTCAAATACAATTAAATATCTATGAATAATTGTGCTTTATCTAAGTTGTCTGTCAGGAATAAATTACGGGTACATTACAAATTATAAACGTACTGAATAAAAAAAGGGAAGCAAATGCTTCCCTTCATTAAAATAATTTAAAGGATTTTCTATTTGGCAAGAGACCGTAGATAATTTATCAGCATCCATCGATCTTCTTCATCCCTGATTTTTTTCTCGAAATTTGGCATTTCATCACGGCCAATAATAGCCTTGTAGTACAATTCACCATCAGTCTGTGATTGAACTTCCGCTGAAGTAAGATCATTTAACTCGGTTTCAAGCTCTTTGGCCTTTGTACCATCACCATAGCCTTCCTTGCCATGGCATGATTTACAGTGCTGGTTATACAATTCTTCTCCAATGCCGTCTTCATCTTCCCCGGCATATTCATTTTTCATGTTTTTGTATTTCTCCGGAACTACCCAACCATCCTGCGGGAAAGTGAACGCGAAAATGGTCATGGTAAATAAGGCTACCATAGCTAATGTTAGGGCTGATTTTGGTCTTGTTTTCATAACGCAAAAATTTAAGGGTTAATAAAAAGTGTTAACAATCGTGAAAAATGTTTCTGCTATTAATACAACGCAATTTTAAGTAAATATTTCAAATATTTAATGCTTTCATCAAAAAAGTTAGGGTTAATGTACCTTCCTCAATAAAAACAGTTAAAATCATCTCTTTGTCAGGTAATAGGTTCACTATTCTGGTATGTCAGGTTTTTAAAAAGTAAGTAAGTTTTGTGGAATAATTGGACTAATTAGGGCCTGCTGAAAAACTCAGAGCTCAGAATATACGAGACTCGGCTGTACATCGTGATCTCTGAGTATTTTTTCAAATATTTTGCTCATTATCGATTTCCATGCTGAAT
>WAPZ01000697.1 GCA_015520535.1 Candidatus Heimdallarchaeota archaeon | reverse complement strand
CCATGTGCCATAATGATATTGTAGCAAACCGACAGCCCCATCCCCGTTCCTTTGCCAATTTCTTTGGTTGTATAAAAGGGGTCGAAAATTTTCGTTAAATTTTCCTGAGGAATACCAATCCCGGAATCTTTCAGGAAGATTTCCAGCGTATTCTGTTTATGTTTGACTCCAATATGAATACTTTTAGACGCAGCCTGGGATTGCAAAAACCGTTCTTCAATAGCATCAATGTCATTGAGCAATAAATTTACCAATACCTGTTCCAGGTGGTGTCGACTCCCATAAATGGTTGGCACATTTGGGGGAATATCCTTTGTAATCGCAATACGGTGTTTTTCCAGTTTGTAAGCAACCAAAAGTAGCGCTGTTTCGATAACTTCTTCAATATTAACTGGCGCAAAATTCATTTCCTGGGGGCGGGCATAATCCAGTAAACTGCGCACGACCGTGGCAATCCGGTTGGTGGCCTCTTCCATCAATTCCAGGTACTTTTTGGCTTGCGCAACATTTTGCGGGTTTTGTTTTAACCGACGTAGGCAATTTTGTATTCCTGCAATGGGATTATTGATTTCATGGGCCAATCCGGCGGAAAGGGTGCCCAGGGAGGCCAGCTTCTCGGATTGCACCAATTGCGCATAGGCTGCTTCCAGCTCCTGATGCGCATTTTCAAGCCGCTCAATCATGGCATTAAATTTTTCAGTTAATACGTCCAATTCATCGGTAGCACGGAAAATCAGGGGAAACTTACCAAATAATTTTTCCCGAATCCGTACCCGGGGGTGCTTTTTGTAGCGAAGGGAGTCCAGGTCAATGCATTCGGCAATTTCACTTATGGAACGAATGGGATGTGTAATGACATGAGAAAAAAATAATGCGCCAAAAATACCAAAAACCAGAAAAATCAAAACCATCATTACTAATCGATGGGTAGCACTGTTCACATTCTCCATGAGTGAATTTTCGAGAATGCCAACCCGTACCACACCAATTTCCGGGGTTAAAATAGGAACCGCGATGTCCCGAATGACCCAATTCGGACGTTCCACAACTTCAATCAGTCGCACGCTTTCCTTTTGGTCGTTGGACAATGGATTCGCTTGCAAAATACGAATCGGAACCTGGTCGGGAAAACTATGAATGATAACATCATTTTGTTTATCCCACACAAAAACATAAGCAATAGAAGAATCAATGTTGGCAATATCTTCAATCCAGCTTTGAATCGAAATGTAATCTTCGTACAGTAACGGATTTAAAGACAACGATGCCAACTGACGAGCAATAAAAACACCCCGTTTTTGAGACTCCTCCCCTAAGGAACGCCGAATACTTTTGTTAAGAATAATAATATTAATTGAACCAAAAATCGCAACAATGGTGACAATGGCAATGGTAAATTTCCAGAATAATGGTAAATGAAAACGCTTCATTGAAGAGCTAATCTCTGATTTCTAAGCACCCCAAGATAATTTACAGAATCCCCCGGTACAAAACGGTCAATATTCAATTGATCTAAAATTTGTTTGCCTTTGGCGTCCTTATGAAGCGAAAGCAGAATCGATTTTAACTTTGCTTTTAACTGCGGGTCCAACCGGCGGGGAACAACCACCGGCGGCATCCCAAACGGCTCCGATTTTTCAATAATGCGAATATTCTGAACCAATGCGGGATTATGCTTTGCCAGATAATCAAAAATTAACCCATCCACACTGGCACCATCCACCAACTTTCGGGCGACAGCCTGGATGGAATAATCATGGGCATAGGTAAAAATAGTTTTACTGAAAAAACGGTCCAGGGTAAACCCCAATTCCTTAACCCGCCGTAACGGATAATAATAGCCCGTATTTGAAAGGGGATCCGTTAATGCAAAACGCTTATTTTTTAAATCCATAAATTGTTGATATGGGGAATCCTTGTGAACAATAACATAGGCCTGATAATACGTCTTATTGTTAATTTGGGGAACGGCAATAATTTCCATATATCCTTCCGGAAGGGCACTCACGTAAGCACCGGAACAAATAAACGCAATATCCACTACCGTTTTCTTAAGGAGTTCATTTACCTCCTTGTAACTTTTTCGCTGTTTAAACTGAATGGGTTGACCCAGTTTTTGTGAAATGTAATCTACCAACTTTTCATAATAAATATAAGTTTCTTTCGGAGAGGTCATGGCAGCAATGGCCAGACTAATGGGTTCATTGGAACGTGAAGGAGAAACCAATTGGTTCAATGAGTCAGAGGAATTGAGGGAAATGCGAACAATAGGCTGGTCTTTGTGCTGCGTTCCCTCGCAGCCAAGAAGTACAGCTACAAACAATAATATGTAAAAGAACCGCGCCATTTTTTGGCCTTTTTTTAAAAAAATAGCCACAAAAAATTTAAAGGTAAATAATTTTTAATTTTAATGAATTGAACCAGATTGGCCAATATGATTCGAGGTAAATAACATCTATTCCTTTCTTTGGAAAGAAGTCTTCTTCCCCTTTTTTCAGTGGCCTATTGCGCCGTTTCTGAATAGGCTTGATTTCCAAATGGGGGACGCTCCGGCGTTTTCACGCGGATGAATTCGTAATGGGTTACTGTATGGCATTCATTACAGGCAT
>WAPZ01000696.1 GCA_015520535.1 Candidatus Heimdallarchaeota archaeon | reverse complement strand
TTTATATACAAAAAACTAAAGTTTTTTGAGCATTGAACGAAACAAAATATTAGGATGATAGAAGAATGATTAGTCCAGTAAAGCTACAAAAATATCTACGTTTTTGGCTGGATGAAGACATTCCTTACTGGGATGTTAGTTCGATTGTGGTTCCTAACTCCCGGGTAAAAGCACGTGTAATTGCGAAGCAAAAAGGGATTGTTGCAGGTATAAATCTTGCGCCCGATTATTGGGAGTTTTTTTCAGTTGAATGTCACCCTTTAGTTAAGGACGGCACATTTGTCACGCCACAGCAAGAATTGTGCCATTTAAATGGTAAATTAACAGACATATTGCAAGGTGAACGCATTTTTCTTAATTTAATTGGAAGGATGTCTGGCATTGCAACCTTGACCAGACAAGTGGTCGAGACTGTCAAAAAAGTCGATCCACATGTAAGAATTGCGGCTACTCGAAAAACAATGCCCGGTTTACGTGTTTTTGATAAATATGCGGTATATATTGGTGGTGGTGATACCCATCGGTTGTCTCTTTCAGATCAAATCATGCTTAAAGACAATCATCTCGCAGTGTTTCCAACGATAACGGATGCCATAGCACAAGTACGAAAGTCTGCCAGTTTTGCACACAAAATTGAAGTTGAAGTGTCAACAATTGAAGAAGCGGTTGAAGCTGCGCAAGCTGGTGCTGATATTGTTATGTTGGATAATTTTGATGTTCCGACTGTCAAGGAATGTATATCGGTTCTTACTCAGCAGAAATTACGGAACAAAATACTTGTAGAAGCTAGTGGAAATATTACGCCGCAAAATATTACCAAATATGCCAGTACGGGAGTTGATATTATTTCTTTGGGCTATTTAACTCACAGCGTTAAAAATTTTGATGTTTCACTGAAAATTATTGAAAAAAAGAATTAATGGAGATGTTCACCAGAAAAAGCATGTTTATTTTTAGTGTGGGGTGCTTGGGTTGGATAGACCTATAATACAAGCGATATCATCTTTTCCTTCAGCATCTAGAATTAATTTTATTATTTTCTCGCTGATATGCTCTTGCTTATCCGATGTTCTCAAAATTTTTTCATAAAGGTGCTTCAATGCACTTTTTTTCCTTTCTATTGTTTCATCAAATATACCATCTGATGCAAAAAAGAAACCACGGCTTTCGCCAATATCTATGAAACCATACTGGAGATAAGTATTAATGTCATCCCTAGAAACACGTGGTCCTAGCCAAATATTTCTTAACTCATTTAATTGAACTAATTTAAGGGAAGAATCAATTTCAAAGATATATGAATCACCAAAACTGCACCAGTAAAGAATTGTGGGATTCTCTTTAAAGATTATACCGATAAGTAGAGTAGTTTCTGCACGTTTTCCCAATAAAATTTCGTTCTGAACGGCAGTTAGTACGGTTTTCCAGACTTCAGAAATTGGCAACTCAATTAATGATGTCGAACTGATTTGCGCCAATGTTGTTTTGACGGCGGTAATTGCGGCATAATTTCCCCAATGCCCATCTGCAAGGCAGTAACAGCATAATTTTTCAGTTTGCAGTAATCCAAGTGCATCTTCGCATGGTATGGCTCCATTTGATTCCCATTGTTTTGATGATGCGATACCATAGGATAACAACAAATTGTTCGGATGCGTATCTTCAACTACAACATATAAGCGTTCTTTTAGAAGCGAATAGTCAAAAATGACCTTCTTTAGCGTTTTATTCATTTTTTAAACCGTTACAGTGCTAATGGAAAAATCATGCCGTCTTCTCCAATTAGATAATTTAGCTGATGTCTTTTAGCATAGACCGCGCTATTTGTGTGAATTATCACTTCTTGGGTAATATCACAGTTTGGTAAGATTTTTTCCTCTAGTTCCACGTAAGAAAGGTGCGGAACGTTTTCATGGGGTTCAAAAAAAGAGCATTCGGGGAAAAAATAGTCAGTCCCTTTAGCTAAGTCAAATATAGTCTCTGTAAAACCGGTGTCACCTGTTATTGCGATACTAAGCTCATGTTCCGCAAAAAACAATTTGTATCCTAATGATTCAGGTTGATGGTTCATTTTAAAGGAAGTAATTTGCAATTTTCCGTCAAATAGATTTTTTTTAGTCTTCGGCTTCATTTCAATTGCTAATATAGGGAATTCAAGATTTTTCAGTGCTGTGGATCTTCCATATGCCAATGAATACCATTGTAATGAAAAATCTTTTGTTTGTGATGGTCCAACCAAATATAAAGGTCTTTCTCGACGCGTGGCGGCGTATTTAATGTCCAAAAAAAGAAATGGTATTCCTCCTATATGATCGCCATGAAAATGCGTAATCGCAATCACATCAATATCATTTGCCGTAAAACCGAATTTCTTCAACTGTGCTAAAGTAGTTGGTCCAGCATCTAATAAAATTGTCAGGTCTTCAGCTTTTATTAAAACAGATTGTTGTGCTCTACCATCAGACGCAAAAGCATCGGCTGTTCCTAATGTGATTATTTTATTATTCGTCATAGTATTAGCTCTCCGCTTGATTCATTACCATTTATCCTTCCATAATTTACTGGGTAAAGGAATCGGTTCCTCTTCAATGCTCCCCAAGTACTTAGCACTTGTTTTCTTATCATACGTTTTTTCCGGTTCACCTTCTAGCGTGGTATAAATTAACTGGGCAATTGGCATACCCGCATAAATCCTAACAGGATGAATTGCCGTGATTTCTAAGGTCCAATAATTTTTAAAGCCGACATCACCGAACCCCGCCGTAACATGTATTTGAATTCCTAAGCGTCCCACTGAGGACCGCCCTTCGATTGATGGCACAAAGCCATAGGTTTCTGTATATTCTAAGGTAGTTCCTAAGTATAGTCGGTTTGGCTGAAGAATATATCCTTCTGGCGGAATTTTAATCAAACGGGAACGATTGTCTTTTTTAGCATCTAAAATGCTATCCACATAGACGCGTAAGTAGGGACCCAAATGAACATCATAACTATTTGTTCCCAAACTTTCTCGTTTAAACGGCTTAATTACAATGTTTCCCAACTCAATTTGCCTCAAAATTTCTCGATCTGACAAAATACCCA
>WAPZ01000695.1 GCA_015520535.1 Candidatus Heimdallarchaeota archaeon | reverse complement strand
GATAAGCGTGACCTTAGTAAAGAAGTGGCAATCTTACTGCAATCTGCCGGTTATGAAATTATTGCAACGTATAAATATAACAAGCCACCGTTTGGTCCGTATTGTATTGGACATGATAATATTCAGTTGTTGTTGGATGAACTTAGGCATTTTCCGCCAGGTGACTTCGAATATATAATCTTTGGTGTTCAACTCACCCCGATGCAATACTATAATCTCACGGAATTATTTAAACCGTGGCAAGTTCTCGACAAATTTCAAGTGGTGTTAGAATTATTCGATCAACATGCCACCACTTTAGAAGCTAAAATGCAAATTCGACTGGCACGTTTAAGATACACGTATCCTTTTGAAAAAGTACGCTTAATGAAACAGTTAGGAAAAGAAAAGAAAGGAACCGGTGGCTCAAGCGTTACGGGGAAGGGTGTCTCACCATTAGAAATGCAAGAACAACGAATCAAACAACAAGAAAAAACCATCAAGAAAAAACTGGAAAAAATTCGTCGACAACGAGAACTGCAACGGGAACGACGAAAGGAAAAAAATATCGGACTTTATCACATCGCGTTGGTCGGCTATACCTCTGCCGGCAAAAGCACCCTTTTTTCGCAACTCACCAAGAAAGAACGAAAAATCGGGGCTGAATACTTTACCACCCTTGAATTACGAACCTCCAAATTTAAACGAAACGGAATCACCTTTATCGTCAGCGATACCATTGGTTTTTTAGATGATTTACCACCACTGTTGTTTGAAAGCTTCAAAAGCACCCTAGAAGAAAGCTTAAATGCCGATATCCTTCTTCTTGTAATTGATGTATCCGAAGATCCCGAAGACGTTCAAAGAAAAATCGACGTGTGCCTTGACGTCTTACGAGAACTTAACACCGACTTTGGCAAAATAATTCTCACACTTAATAAAAAAGACCTCATCTCAAAAGAACATTTACGTGAAATCACCCTTAAAACCATTACACGATATCATCTTCCCACGTGCAGCATCTCCGCAAAAAATGGTGAACTCACAGAACTATTCAAAAAACTGGATGAAATCATCCCTCCACCCGTTATCTACAAGATAACAATGCCCGTTAATGGAAAAGCGGTCCACTTTATCCATCAACATGCCGAAGTCATCTCCGAGGAATATCATGATAACCGTGTTACTGTCACCGCAATGTTTGCAAATCCTAGCGAATACGCCAAAGTTCACTCCCAAATCACAAAAAAATTTGGTGCCGTACCCCAAACAAAGAAAATTACCCCCCAATCACTGCCACTAATTAGGGAAAGCTAATTATTTAAAGCACCCACTATTACTCCCAATTTGGGAAAGGAAAAATTCAACTACAAATTATGTGTGAAAAAAATGCATTTTAAAAAACATTCAAAACCCATAGCGTTTTTGGAAGATTTTGAACCACTCTCCAGTGAAGAAATCCGAAAGAAAAAAAGAATTCCACCGGGACAACATCTAGCTAAAAGATGGCCCGTCCTTTCTGTCGAAGCACCACCACAATTTAATGGAAAAGACTGGGATATAGAAGTCACAGGTTTAGTTGAAAATCCCACTAAATGGACATGGAGCGAGTTTTTAAAACTGCCTAAAGTAGAAATCACGTGTGACATCCATTGTGTAACAAGCTGGAGTTTACTAGATCAACGTTTTGGGGGAGTCCTCTTTAAAACCATCACAGACATTGTACAACCAAAAAAAGACGCTAAATATGTCACCTTCGAGGCCTATAGTGGGTATACCTCTGCATTACCACTATATGACGGATACCTCGATCAAGACAACGTAATTCTTGCTTATGAATACCAAGGAAAACCACTCCCACTTGAACATGGCGGCCCCCTCCGATTAGTTGTCCCACACCTATACTTTTGGAAATCCGTCAAATGGGTCAAAAAAATCCATTTCCTAGACGTATGGGAACGCGGGTTCTGGGAAGTACGAGGATATCATCAACGCGGAGACCCATGGAAAGAAGAACGCTATTCCTCCCAAGAACGCCCGCGTCGACGGGACCACAAAATCCTTTAAACATTAATACCCTTTTTCTACCATTTCATAAGAATATAACTCACCGAGCCGCTATTCCACAAGTCCGACAAAAACTTTCTCCAGGTAGATTTTTGTCTACTACCATAGAAAACTGAGATAACTCTATTTCCCCTTTTCCATCATCTGAAAATTCGTTATTATTTTCCACTATCCTTATTCTATAACATAACTCTTTTTTATCGGACTAGTCTATGTCAATTTTAGGTTCGACTAATTTAGCTTGACCTTCGTTAATAAATTCATTCTACTCCCTTTATTTTTCATTAAACCACTTTTCTCAGTAATAATTCATTTAATATAATAATTTAACTGTGCATCACTGATGATTTCAACTTTTATTTAAAAACTCACAGCAAACAAATTTTTTGTTTCCTATTTACGAAATAATAGACTAGTTAGAATCAATGACACCGAAACCTTTTTATAGAGGCATTTGTCTATGTCCACGTGAAAACGCACTACCGAGGGTCGCCTAGACCACCCCCAAAATTCCACCCCTCTCCACACAATGTACCAGAAAAAAAGAAAATTTTCTAGCTGTTTGAGTAGCTCTTAGAAGGGTTGAAACCTTTTTTGAGTTTAGTGGTGTTTGCCATCCAGTCCATTGTTTGAGTAGCTCTTAGAAGGGTTGAAACTATATATGACGACGTCAGGCTTCAGTATATAGTGATTGTTTGAGTAGCTCTTAGAAGGGTTGAAACTATACCCGACGGATCCGAAACCTCCATAGTAAATTGAGTTTGAGTAGCTC
>WAPZ01000694.1 GCA_015520535.1 Candidatus Heimdallarchaeota archaeon | reverse complement strand
TCTTGGTCTTAAACCTAATGAAATTGCGGAATTAAAAGAAAACCTTCATATTAAAATTAAAGGCTTGTCGTTACATCCAATTTCTGGCTTAGATAACAAAATCATTAAGGCATTATCCGAAATTGGAATTGAAACGGTGGAAGATTTATACTTCCAAGTGTCAGAGGAATTAATTGAAGGTGAAAAAGAAAATGTGCCCGATTTGGAGTGGGAAGTCATCAAACAGCCGATTGAAGCCTTAGATCTCCCTTTATCCTTTATTTCTCATTTAATTCCAGAAAAAACGTTGGATGTTTTGGAAGAGAAAAAAATTAACACACTAGTACGATATTTAATCACAACACCAGAAGAACTATCATCTATTACTGGAATGACCACCGAAAAACTCTTTTCAATTCAAGAAAAAATTAATTTGATGGAACTATGGCGAGTTTCCCAACTTTTAATAATGTTTGTTGATCTTATTGAGATTTCCCACAAAAACATTCTTCGTGAAAATGGAATCACTACCGTATATCAGTTTTTAGTTACGCCCGTGGAAGAATTGACCGATATCTTATCGTTGGATTCTCAGGAAATTATGGCTCTCAAGCGTCAGCTCAATTACGAGTTGGTAGCAAAACTGTATAAAGAGCGTGTGTTATCAATCGAGCAGTTTGTGTCGTTACCCAGCAATCAACTACGCTTTTTGAAGAAACATAATTTAGATACCATAGATGCTCTTTATTACCGTCTTAATCGTGAAATCTTAGAATCCCTCGTTGGCGCAGAAGAATTACCTAATTGGAACGACATTTTAGTATATAAACGGTTGTTGGACCTTCCTATTGACGTTCATCCCTCTTTGGAACAAAGTCATGTGAAAAAACTGAAAGATTGCGGCATTAACTCATTGATTCATTTCATTCTATCCTCAGTTGACGATTTGCAAGAAATCCTTCCCGTCAGTGCCGAACAAATAATGGAATTCAAGCAATCGCTTAATCTGACTCAAATAAAAGAAACACTCACAAATCAAACAGTAGACATTATGTCCGAATATCTTACAAAGGATCAAGTCGAAATCTTGAAAAACAACGGTATCGAAAGCTTATTATCCTTTTATTTAGCAAAATCAGAGAACTTAGCTACTCTCCTTCATATGACCACGGATGATGTAAAAGCGTTAAAAACTAAAATACCAATTCGTGACTATTTAAGAGCACAGCAAATTTCAGTCACTTTTGCCTTGGATCTGAGTGCTGAAATGTTGACCACCTTAAAACGCGCTAAAATACGCACGCTTGGTGATTTCTTTACTTCACCGCCCGCACGACTGGCAGAACTTTTAGGAATTGAGGAAAAAGACATAACTCAACTAATAAAAAATGTAAATCTGACAGAAATTAACAGCTTGTATCAAAAAAATCTCGGTATTTTGGGGCAATTTGCCTTACCACAACTGATTACTTTATGGCAAGAACGAATTATTACCATTGGTGACCTTATTGAAGCACCAGAAGCAAAAATTCAAGAATTATTATCATTAAGTAAAGCGAAAGTTAAAAAATTAAAGAAGAACTTAACCTTAAAATCAATTAAAAACAGTTTAAATAATCTCATTCCGCTTACAATCTTTTCTAATGCAATCAATGACGATGCGTATCAACTCCTTAAAGAACAAGGTATTAACACACTCATCGATATTGTTTATCGTCTCTGGAGAAATCCAAATTATTTTGAACGTCTTGCGGACAAATGTGCTAATTGTGACGATTTAACGAAAATACCACAATTATTAGAACTACCTTTGCATACATTCCAAGTTTTTGATGCCGCCTCGTTGCGACGATTAGCCAATCAAGGTTTTAATACGCTAAAAGATATAGTCGTCCTTAACTTTGACGAATTAAGCACGTTGACCGGACTCGATACTCAATATTTACGCAATAAACTCCAAAACTTAGATTTATCAGAATCGGAGACCAAGAAAATGGCGGAAGTCAAGATTGCTACAGTAACACGCTTATCATCCTTAGAACTAGATAAATTTGCCGAATTAGGATTAACTACCATCGATGATATTCTTTTTTCGACAAAAACAGAGGAAGAACTACCGCCAAGTCTTCGGAGCCCCTACAAAAAAATGAAAATCGCACTAAAATCCTCAGTCGCATTTATTCCTAAACTACCAACTGCTAAAGCATATAATCTTATACTCAATGGCATTATTACGGTCTATGACTTTTTACATACTGAAAAGGAACAATTAATCGCAGTGGGACTTACAGAAGAGGAATTAACCACTATAATCGGAAGCTTTGATCTTCTTCGTATCGCCGACGAAAAACGGTTACGCGTTACACCCATAACCTTCTTCAAAATATTTACACCCGCAGCTGAAAAGGAACTAAAGGAATTAGGCATTGAAAGTATGGAAGATCTCTATTTCAATCTCCATGAAGAACATTGTTCCAAGAAACTGTGGAAAACCGTGGAAACCGTCAAAAGTTTATTAGAATCACCAATATGTTTTATACCAATTATGCAAGACACGTATTATCGGAAAATTAAAGCCCTATATCGCCATGGCATCAGAACCATAATTGATTTTCTAATCTGGGACAAAAATGAACTTTCGCAACTTCTCGAAATTGACAAACCCACATTAGGAACGTTACGCCGTAGCATTGACCTTAAAAAAGTTAAAAAACTTATTAAATCCGATGCCATTCCTTTACAAGCACTCAATGAAATTATACCTTCAGATATCCTTGAAACCTTGGAAGAAATAGGAATAACTTCCGTTCAACATCTGTTTTTCCTCCTCAGACCTAATATCTTTCCGCCGACCGATATTCTTCCGCAAGAGTACCAACAACGTCTTTTAGACCTCTTTAACGCACCCGTAATGCAACTCGCCTCCATTCCCATTGAATTTGGTGGAAGACTCAAGAGGAAAGGCCTCAAAACCATTGGTGAATTTTTATACTGGCCAAAAGCCCAATTAAGAAAAATTTTGAAAGTCACTAATGCGGATATCGACAATATGCGATTAAAAATTGTTATCCGTAAAGATACAACAACGACTTCCTCTTTGGAACGATTTGTCAATTAAATATAATAAAATAAGATAACATGTGGACGAAAATCGAGAACTAAAGAGATCAAGTGAATGAGTATGAGTAAGAATACATCGAAAAAAGAACACATCCCCATTAAACTTAAAGAACGTTATATCTCAGGTAAAATCACATCTGTAACCATACCAAAAACCATAACGTTAACCGGGTTAAAAAAATTAGCAAAAGAAACCTTTAAACTTACGACCACAGTCGATCTTTATTTAGAAATTGACAAAGGAAAAAACTTTCTTCCTTTAACCAAAACTATCCAACCTATCATCGAAGAGTATCAAAAAACGAAGGAACCACCCTTAGTTATTGTCCGTTACCACATTAAATTAAAAGAACTTCAACAGTTACGAAAAGTAATTCAGAAAAAAGCCTTTCTCCCTTACTCAGCACTGGTAGCAGAAAATCTTCCCGTCGAAAAAACACTTGACCGTATAATTCATGTCACGCAACAATTTTTACATGAAATCCTTCTCGACCCAAAAAAAGTTTCCTATAAAATTCCCAGCCGCTCTAATGATAACATTGGATATGACGATAATTCTAAAATGGTTCTCCTCGGTCATCAACTCTCCGAACGACAGTTTCGAAACTTGTCTTCGGTTCAATCAGTTCAACAGCTGACCGGGTTAATGCGATATATCTACGAAATTCTCACAGAAGGAATTCACGTTACTAAACGTGATCTATTCTATCGTGACGTTAATCTCTTCGGAAAACAACAAATTTCTGACGCCTTAATTGAGGACTTGGGTGTGATGCTTGGTGTCACAAGAAATAGCCTCAATGTCATTGCCGCTGCCAAAGGAAAAGTCATCGGGCGTCTCCAATTTACCGAAAAAGGTGATCTCATTGATGCAACAAAAGGAATTGGCGGTCATGCTATCACACCAATGCAGGATCAAGTGGAAAATCTCGAATCTGACGCCGAATTTGTCCTTGTCATCGAAAAAGATGCAGTTTTTCAACGCTTGGCGGAAGATCGCTTTTTTAACTACGTGCCCGCAATCTTAGTCACCGCATCCGGACAACCTGATATGGCAACTCGCGTTTTTGTCAAACGACTCCGTGAAGAACTCGAATTACCCATTTTAGGCTTTATGGATGCTGATCCTTACGGTTTAGATATCCTCCGTGTGTATACCATTGGAAGTAAATCGCTCTCATTCGAAACCAGCGGACTTGCAGTGCCTGATTTTAAATGGCTCGGATTGTTTCCCAGTGATATCGACACATACAAACTACCTAAAGAGGCTTTGATCGAAATGAGCCCCCGTGACATAAAACGTGCCGAAGACCTCCTTCAAGAAGACTTTGTAAAAGCCCGTCCAGCATGGAAGCATGAAATTGAGTTAATGTTAGAAAAAGGAAAAAAAGCCGAAATACAAGCTCTTGCGAGCAAAAACCTCCGATTTATGACGGATTATTATCTACCACATAAAATAGATAGCGGCGATTGGGTTTGAGTCACCTGTCTACTTTTTTATCCGCATTTCACTAAAAAAAAGAAAATGAGAAGAATTGAAAAAAATAGACGTTCACCGTCTCCCACCCAATCGTTGAAAACTACCTCAATACCTACCATTTCAAAAGAACCTCCAGAAACAGCTGGATTGAAAGCAAAGTGAGATTCATAGTTGCAAAGGAGAAACAGCTGGATTGAAAGCAAAGTGAGATTCATAGTTGCAAAGGAAAGATA
>WAPZ01000693.1 GCA_015520535.1 Candidatus Heimdallarchaeota archaeon | reverse complement strand
GGATTTGATTTCGATGACCCTTTTGACATATTTGAACAGTTTTTCAGAGGAGCATCGCCGTTTAGGCAGGCAAGAAGGGTGCCGCGCTATAGCATAAGCATTGATTTTATGGAGGCTGTGAACGGCACTGAAAAGCAAATTGAGATAAACGGCAAGAAAAGAAAAATAAAGATACCTGCGGGCATAGATGAAGGATCATCCATAAGGTTTAATGATTTTATTTTGTCCGTAAATATCAAACCCCATCAAGTTTTTGAAAGAGACGGTGCGGATGTGCATGTAAAAATGGAAATACCCTATTCTCTTGCGGTATTGGGGGGTGTTATTTCTGTCCCCACCGTAGATGGAAGCGTGAAAGTCAAAATCAGACCCGGCACAAAAAGCGGAACAATGATGCGCTTAAGAGGGCAGGGAATCAAAAGATTGCATGGTAGCGGGCGGGGTGATGAGTATGTGCGATTTGAAGTATCGGTTCCCGATAAAATTTCCAAAGAGCAGAAGGTGGTTATAAATGAATTAAAAAAAGAGGGTCTTTAAGTTGCGGCAATCGGTGTTGTAGTCTTAACTAATCCAAAAATGATACTGAAACGAGCCTAAGTCAGTTATTTTTAGCCTCAGATATTTTGTTAAACAGTATCCTTTCTCGTTTCCTTAAATCTCTTGCAAAATCATTGTCTGATTTCTCGTATGCTATCATATCCAGTTTTTCAAATGTAATTCCTTTTTTTAGAAAGTGTTTCTTTTTTTTGTATGATACCTGTTTTAACTTATCATATGGCACTCTTGCCTCTCCATATATCTTCTTCTCCCTTCCTTTTTCATCTATTCTTATTTCCGTTACAAAAAGAGATGGCCTGTGGTAATTAACGTAAACATTAAAATACTTTGTGTAAAATTCATTTAAGAGCGGTGCAAGCTTTTCCGGAATATGGGTGTACCCCATATTCTTTCTTATGACACTCCCATTTTTTGTTTCAACCAGTGCATTATCATTTGTGTGCCTTGATCTGGATTTTGTCTGATTAATCAAGAGCTCATTTAAGATATTTGCCACTGTCTCGTTTATGAATTCAATACCTCTGTCTGAATGGAAGTTAAATACTGCAAACGGGAATTGGCCAAGAAGAAGCGGCAGTGCCACCTTGAGACACTTTTTTGTTATTTGCGGTACACAAACCACCACTTCCCATTGGGTGATTTCATCCACAGCATTTATGTGATAAACATCCCTTTGATGTACTGTGTCCACTCTGATTGAGCCTGGAATACCATTGTTTTCAGGTTTTTCTGTTTTCCCAATTGCAACGGTTCTTGCTTTTGTAGGATTAACCCAGGATGATTTGTAAGTGGGTGTATGACGTAAGTTATTGATATGGGAAACGGAAACTTGGGAAATGTTTTCGTATTTATTTCTCCTGAAAATTGCATATTCTCTTCTCAGTATTTCCTTTGTTGCAAGAGAGGAAAGTCTAAGATGCCACTCATCAGTTTTTTCAAGAAGCTTAATATCACGTATCGTGTAAACAGTTTTTGGATTTTTTCTGATATATTTCTTTCTCGTCAGTTTTCCTTCCACCGCTCTTTTGACAAGACGAAACAACTGGGCTCTTTTGTAACCGGTAAGCTTTTTAATGTACAAGAGAACAATTCTTTTATCTTTACCTGACAGGTTCTTGTAATTAAACCTGTCAACGGTTTTGTCAATAAACTCATACTTTTCATCAACAGATGAAAATCTGATCACAAGCTTTTTGGAGGATTTCAAAAAACTCTTTAATTGTTTAAGATTGGTAAAGCGTGAGTCATCCATAATTGTATACATGCTAAAAACAATTATGACTCACGCTTTTTTATGTCTACAACCCTGAAACCCAAAAGTATCATTTTTCAATTAGTTCCACGAGCCTGTAGAGTATCATCTTCGATTAGAGAAGACTGGGGGTATATTGGCATTTTTTTCTGGTATATAATGACTCCAAATGAGAGTGGCAATCGATGTCGGGCCGCTAACAAGCGGCGATAAAATTCGTGGCGTTGGATTTTATACCAGGCATTTGTCTGCCGCGTTGAAGAAATTGGAGACAAGGGGAAAAGGGAAAAGGGGGGAATTTTCAATTACCCTTTTGGAT
>WAPZ01000692.1 GCA_015520535.1 Candidatus Heimdallarchaeota archaeon | reverse complement strand
TCATACTCATCATCAATTTATATGTTATGCCAAGTACCACTTATACTCCATCATTTAAGGAAGAAAAATCAACATTATCTTCAGTAATGAAAAGGTCAGCGATTCACGAAGAAGATAATATAGTTTCGTCAGTAAAAAAGGAACAAAGAACCTTTCAAGCAATAAATCCACTACAAAAAGGACTTTTCCTCAATTATACCTATAATTATAATGGAACACGCGTTGACTATCTCACCATCAACATTTTCGACGAAAATGATTCATTCCTTTATGTACGATATGAAAACACAACTACTGGCGCTCTACCGCCCAATCCGCAAACCATGTATGTCAAAAAAAATGCGCATAATCATGTATTCGACGTCCATCCTTATTTGCTGGAAATTGACAACGAACAAGAAAATGTCACCTATTATCAATTTCCCTATTGGTTTGACATCTCTAATATCAATGTCGGAACCAAATTTGACCCCATAATTTATCTCTATAATTTCTCAAGTGGTTCCATACCAGGACAATACAATTTTACAGTTCAAACAACCAACGTCGAACTTACTCTCGACGGGAAAATCTATACTACTATTTTCGCTAATGCCTCGATTGTTTTCCCCTCCTTTCCTACATTTGAATACAAAATTTGGATTGACCAAGAAAGTGGTATTGTTGTAAAATCTTTCTCAAATATTTTCTATTTAAACATTGAACTAACATTGAATTTTGCGTCTTACCGCGAGCCACCAAAAATCACAAATGTCAACGTAATTCCAGAAAATGATTCGGCTCTAATAACTTGGAAAACAGACGATTACAGCAATAGCACAGTAATTTATGGCCTAGAAAAAAATAATCTTAACATGACCGCGACAAATGAGTCGTATGTCCAAGACCATGAAGTGCTCCTTACGGGTCTTACACCTAACACCACCTATTATTTCAAAGTCAAATCCGTTGACCAATTTGGTAATGCTAAAATAGACGATAATAACGGGTTTTTATACAATTTTACAACCTTATTGCATGTGCTTAAGATAACGAACATGGATATCGAAGTGACGAACCAGAGCGCATCTATTTATTGGGAGACCTTAGAAAAGACCAATGTCACGGTGTGGTATGGTGAAAGTGAGACCAATCTCTCTCTTTCTGTGCAAAATAAAACCTTTTCAACCACCCATACTATCAGTTTGACTAATTTGAAAGAATTTACCCGATATTATTTCACAATTGAATCCTATAATGAAAATGGCATCTTTTTAGAAGCAAAAAACGGCACTCGTCCCTTTACTTTTAGGACTGCAGATTATACGCCGCCAAAAATCACCACATTTGATTACACAGTATCGAACGACACACTTTTTCTCACAATTAAAACAAATGAACCCGTAAATGTGAGCATACTCTATGGAAAAGCAGCTAACAATTTAAATAATGAGCATAACGTCGAAGATTTTAATACAACACATCTTGTAACCCTCTCTAATTTAGATTCTTACACGGTTTACTATTTTCGAGTCAATGTATATGATCAATCGGGAAACGCACGCATCTCACCGCCACCGACGCAACCACCATGGAACTTCACCACAGAAGACTATCTACCGCCAAGCATTAGCCATCCGCTGGATCTTTTCTTAAAAATTGGTGAAAAAGGAACTATTTCATGGAATATTAGCGATTCGCTACCCGCATACTATCTCATCATTGTTCAAAACGACGTTCAATTGAATCATTCATGGGACACTTCACCATACACAGTCAATTATACATTTACTGCCACTACTGTCGGCATATTTGAAGTTAAAATCATTGCTTTCGACCAACATAATAGAAGCAGCGAAGATATTGTCGTTATACTGGTAGAAAAAGCACAAAAAGGTTCGACACCGATTTCATGGGAATTCGATCTAGGCTTTCTATTCGCTTCTATTGTTTTTTATGGAACTATATATCGACAGCGAAGGAAGATGAAAAAGAGGTTTTAAAGGCTCAGATTCTTGGGAAAATCAATCTTTCTTTACCTTCTTTTTATTTGAAAATCTGTATCGTCCTTTAATTTATCTGTAAGAATTCTTTATCATACCAAATCATAGATTCGTAGGAATCTTCTCTAAATCAATAGTTATACGCCTCAGAATTGACGTTCCTACATGTCTATGAATTTCTTCTGCACTTAAGTCGCCTAATTCTAACTTTTCAATAAGATCGAACCACTCATTTATAATTGATAACGTTTGCTTCTTTTCTTTAAAAGTAGAAATATTGTTCACCACGTCATTTAAATGACTGCTTTTTGGTTGGTTTACATGGTAATATTTTTTTTAAATAATACTTTTTTCATGAATTGAGGTGATAATGAGCAAAGATTTGTCCAATTGATATGCCGCCATCACCTGGTGGGACTTTTTTGTGCCTTAAAAATGTCAAGCCATTTTTTTCTGCATGTGTTTGGAGGACATGGGTAAAGATCTCGTTATAAGCGACTCCACCGGAAAATCCGATCGCGTGTATGTTATTTTCGCGTGCATAGGTAGTGAGGTATTGTGCAAAGGCGTGGGCAATTGAATATTGTGTTAAAAAGGCTAGTTGGATTTTTTTTGTGGGCGTTAAATCGTTATTAATTCTCTCAAGTAAATACTCAAGAAGCGGAGTTGGATCAATGGTGTTGTTGTGAAATTCCAGTTCGATTGGATTTATATTCTTCATCATTTTAGGGAGGGAACGATTGTGGTTTGTTAATGCGTATGATTCGAGAATAATAGCAGGTTCACCTTCGTATGTAGCTTTATGAGTTAAATTAAAGAGGATTGCGAGGGTGTCTAATAGTCGTCCCATGGATGAGGTTAAAGGGGTATTAACCTTTTTTTTAATTTGTTTTATTACAATTGAAACTTCATTTAAACCGTTAGGGAGCACTGTATTGGGAAGGTGTGCATTAAACCATTCTAGGATTTCGCTTTCCGACCACCCTAGTTGAACGAGATATGAGAGAAGCATTCGGGCGGGGTATTTCGTGGCTAAATCACCGCCGGGCATGGGGACGTACCGCAAGTGTGTGAGGCGTTGGATTTCGCCTTCGGTGATATGAAGCACTTCAGAACCCCAGATGGTTTTATCGAGACCGTATCCGACTCCATCAGCGGCTAAGATTATCGCCTCGTCTGTCCATTCTGTGTCGGCAAGGAGAGCACATGCGTGGGCAAAATGATGTTGGATGGATATATAAGGGAGATCATATTTTTTAGCAAGTTCTTCACCAAATTGGGTTGAAATGTAGAGTGGGTGAAGGTCTGTAATGATGGCATTCAGACTTTCGGGACGGACGTTAAAAAGAGAAAGTAGGTGGTTGAGTGTGTGTTGATAAAAGTCAAATGCTTCGTGATATTTGAGATCACCGATGTATTGAGAAGGGTAGACGCGATTACCAAGCCCAAGAGAAAGTGTATTATGAAGCTCGGCGCCAAGTCCGATGATTTTAAGTGTGTCTTTCCTATTATGATGCGGATTAATGGGTAAGGTAATGGGTTCGGGAACGTATCCTCGGCTTCGGCGAATGAAGAGTTGTTCGCCAGTCGTGAAGGTTTTAATGACAGAATCATCACAACGTTGATAAATGTTACGATTATGGAGGACAAAATAATCGACAAAGTTAAGATGCTTAAGGATTTTTTCATTATGAATAAGAATGGGTTGATGGGAAAAATTGGCGCTAGTCATGATCATGGTTGGCGGGTTGGGATGTTGGAACATGAGCACATGAAGTCCGGCATACGGTAGCATGACACCAACGTTATGGAGATATGGAGCTACATATTGAGAAAGGGGAAAGGGATTTTTTTTCGGGAGCAGAACAATTGGTCGGCGGATACTGGTAAGCAGTTTTTTTGCCTTCTCAGTTAAATACGCAAAACGTTCGATTTCTTCTATATTTGCAGACATTACGGCAAAGGGTTTTCGTTTACGATCGCCTTTTGAGCGACGAAGTCGAAGGATTGGTTCATCGTTATAGGCGTCAGCGGCAATATGAGTTCCACCGATCCCTTTAATTGCAACTAAAGCGCCTTCAGAAAGTACTTTCATTATAAACTGCGGAATTTTATGTTCTTCTAGTTGGACGATTTCTCCATTCCGTTGATATACGGTATATTTTGGGCCACAATGAGAACAACACGTGGTTTGTGCATGAAATCTACGATCTAAAGGATTTTCATACTCTTGTTGACATGTTTTACAGAAAGGAAAGTATTTCATTTCTGTATTGGGACGGTCATACGGAATTTGATGAATAATGGTATATCGTGGTCCACAATTGACGCATGACGTAAAAGGATAATGTTTTCGCCCGTCACGGTCGCCAATTAACATGTCTTTAATGCAATCATCACAAATGGCTACGTCGGGCGGGATATATGATTGTTCTAAGCTTTGCGTTTTTTCACTTGGTTTAATGATAAAAGTCGTAAAATCGGGCGCATCATGCCATGATTCACGGATTAAGCCGGTATATCGTGCTAATGGTGGTTTTTTTTGAATGATGTCTTTCCAGAAATGTTTAAGGTTTTCACGGGTGCCTTGAGCGACAATTAAGACGTGTCCGCCACGATTTTTTACAAAGCCGTTGATGTGATTGTAATGTGCAATTCGGTAAATAAAGGGGCGAAAGCCGACGCCTTGTACACTTCCTTGAATATAAATCTTCCATGTTTCAGTTTCTTTGCCCATTTCAACCAACTAGGCCTAGTTCTGCCATATTTCCTTAAAACGTACTATCTAAATAATTTCTTCTAATGTGCCTTGTCCCATACTTTTCCATATTTCGATGGTTTCTTTTGCAGTTTGTTCGTCAACCGTTGAAATCGCATATCCCGCATGAACAAGCACATACGTTCCGATCTTGGCATCATTTTTTATCAGTTGAATGTTTATTTCTCTTATAATACCGCCAAAATCGACTTTGGCTTTTCTTTCATCTTCCATTATTTCTATAATTTTACCGGGCACAGCTAAACACATAGTATTTCCCCTATCGTTTTTTATTATTTTCTTTTCAAATGGTTCTTACATTGAGACTGAAAAGTCTGCTTGAATCCGACATGTGCCTTCTAATCCGACCATGCAAGGGCCGATGGGAGTCTCGGGAGTACATTGTTTTAGAAAGAGTGGACACTCGTTGGGTTCAATCGCACCTATTATAATTTGATCACAACGACATCCCTTCGGGATTTCTCTTAAATCTTCATCTTGTGGGAATAAATCTTCATAAATAACTTTGACATTAATGTCGTCGAATTCATCTCGCAACTCCAGCGCGGATTGTGGAATATTACCTATTCCACGCCAATTACCGTCAGTAACTTTGAAAACTTGGTTGATTTTTTGTTGTGCAATTACGTTTCCTTCTTCGGTTACCACACGCGGATATCGATTTTCTAGTTTGGGTTTATCATCTCTGATTTGTTCTAGCAGCGAAAGAATTCCCATAAGCATATCAACGGGTTCAAAACCAGTAATAGTACAAGGCATTTTGTATTTTTCGAAATAGGCTCTATAAGCTTTTACTCCAATTATTGTAGATACATGACCGGGGAGAATAAAAGCATCGATATTTAATGCCGGGTGTGTAGTTAAAACTTCAAGCGCTGGTGGGACAAGCCGATGTGATGACAATATATACATGTTTTTAGGCAATCCATTCAGAATTTCCACGGCGGGTGCGGGTGCCGTGGTTTCAAAGCCCGGTGATAGAAAACAGACTTTTTTGGTGGGATTTTCAATGGCATATTTAATGGCGTCATGTAAGGAATAGACGATACGGACATCAGCGCCTTTAATTTTGCTTTCAAACAAGCTAGAACGAGCACCGGGAACGCGAATCATATCACCATAGGAGAGGATAGAAAGACCAGCATTCGAAAGATTGACGGCAAATTCTATATCCTCAACGGGTGTTATGCAGACGGGACATCCTGGTCCCGCCACCATTTTGATACGTGCCGTTTGGTTCTCTCCATTAGGTAACACGGTACGGATTGCCCATTTTGAGAGGGTATCTTCATGTGTTCCACAGACGTGCATAATTTTAACGGTGTCAATGCCTTTTTGATATAACTCATGCGCCGTTTCATGAATACGCTTTATAATTTTCTTAGCCACTTCTTTATTTCGATATTCCGTTAATATATTTTCAACACTCACGAACAGGCCTCCAACAAACATGTTCTCTCATTGTAGTAGCATCATGTAATTTATTGACATTGATTAACATACTCTTGGGATTAGTTCTCCTAAGGGTTTTTGCAAAATTCTTTTTCCGCCAATACCTGTTTCTAAAACGACTCTTCCATTGTTATCAGCAGTTGCTTCCCCAATTATTGCGGCATCTTTTCCGTATCTATCTTTTTTAAGAAGGCTTACCACTTCATCCGCAACCTCTTTTTCGACGGCTAAAACGACCTTTCCTTCACAACTTACATGTAAAGGGTCAAATCCTAACATTTCACATGCTGCTTTTACTGCAGGTTTGATTGGAATGGCATCTTCATCAATTACAAGACCAACGTTAGACATACTTGCAAAGTCATTGAGTGTACTTGCCAACCCGCCACGCGTGGGATCACGCATAGCTTTAGGAGTAGTAATTTCTAAAACCTTTTCAATCATTTTATTTAGTGGTGCTAAATCCGACACTAGTTCGGTTTCGAAAGTCAACCCCACACGATGAGAAAGAATGGCGATTCCATGATCGCCAACCGTCCCAGATACAATAATCTGATCACCGGGCTCAATTTTATTGTCTATAACAACCCGGTCGCGGGACGCAAGACCAATTCCAGTCGTTGTGATAACTATTTCGTCAATTGTGCCTGCCGGCATAACCTTGGTATCACCGGTAATTATAGGCACACCAGCTTCTAGAGACACCGCATTAATTGATTGTAAAATTTTATCCAATTTTTCAAAAGTAAAACCTTCTTCAATAACCATGGATAAGGCAATGGCAACCGGTTTTGCACCCATTACAGCAACATCATTGATTGTTCCCGTCATGGCTAAGCGACCAATATCACCGCCGGGAAAAAATATTGGTTGAATCGTGTGCGCATCAGTGCTTATAATAACTTCATATGGTGTGCTTAACGAAACGACGGCACCGTCATCTAAAGTTTCTAAGCCATAACCCCCGTTTTTTGGCGTTTTAAGGTCAATCCTTTGAGTAATAAAATGAATGAGTTCATCCATTTTTCGGCCGCCGGCACCATGTGCCAACTGCACTTTATCTTCCTTAACTTCTTTTGAAATCATTTTTAATCACTTCACTTTTTGATGAAATCCTCTTTTTCCATATGCTTTTGAAAATAGTGATAAGGTAGTCAGCATTTTCTTGAACTTTTTTAGACAGAACCGTACTTCCAAATTCAAACTCATATCCACGAATTCCAATAAAGATGGTGTGAATCTTTTTATT
>WAPZ01000691.1 GCA_015520535.1 Candidatus Heimdallarchaeota archaeon | reverse complement strand
TTTATAAGTTGTGATTGTCAACGCTGTACTTGAGTGAAACACTCACAATAAAAAACAAACACTGGTAAAAAAGGGTTTAACCATGAAATTTCGCAAAAATTTCGGTTTTTTGCTTGTAATTTTACTTTCTTTAGGAATGTTTGTTGTCCTTTTTTCAACTATGGCACAAGCAAAGCCGAATAATGAGGGACCACACATTTGGAAAGGACCGCCTTGGGCTGGGGGCGGTGACTCTACTACCTATCCTTGGCAAGATGATGATCCTGAAACACCATGGGGCATTGAACGTGTATTCAACGGCGCCTATTATGGTGACCAGTATACCGCTCCAGTTCAAGTCGCTATACTAGACACCGGCATTGATCTTGATCACCCAGATTTAGCTGCTAACATCAAATGGACCTTTGATGCCACTGGCAGAAACAACCCCGATGACAAAAACGGACACGGCACTCATGTAGCTGGTACTATCGGCGCCATTAGAGACGGTAATGGCGTGGTTGGAATGTACGCCAATGTCGAAATCTACGCCATCAAGGTGCTTGACAATGGCGGATCCGGAAGTTGGGATTGGCTTATTAATGGAATTGACGCTGCCATGCGAGGCCCGGATGGTATCATCGGAACCGCTGATGATGCGGATGTCATCAGCATGTCTTTAGGCGCCAGTTCTGATCCTGGCACTGCAGTTCATGATAAAATCATTGAAGCTTATAACATGGGCATTATTCTAGTTGCTGCCGCTGGAAATGAAGGCGATGGCGATCCTTCGACCACAGAACTCAGCTATCCCGCCGCCTATCCTGAAGTCATTGCTGTTGGCGCTACCACAAAAGATGACACCCTTGCTAGTTTTAGCAATACGGGCTCTTTCATTGAGTTTGTCGCACCAGGATATCAAATATACTCCACCTACCGAAATGGCAAATATGACACACTCTCAGGAACTAGTATGGCTACCCCACATGTAAGTGGTTTAATTGCTCTGTACTTGGCAATGAACGGTGGAGACAAGTCGAAGACGCCAGATCAAGTCCGTTCATGGCTTCAATCAAATGCACTAGACTTAGGCCCAAGTGGATGGGATCCAGGCTTTGGATATGGCTTAATTCAAGCCTAAAAAGATGCATTATAGTTAATTGGATCCGTCTAATGTGTAAAAAATCACCTTCACTCTTTTTTTTATTTTCTTTTTCCCTAAATTAATCTGAAGCCACCACTTAACTTCAATTCTCTTTTTGCCGCAAAAGAAAACTTTTTTAACATTATCATTTTAAACGACTTCGGTGTCGCATCATGAGTAACACAACAAAAAAATCAAGCGGTCTAGATGACGAAATTGAAGTCACTACAAAAGAATTATTAATTTTGGGGGCAATTCTCGGCGGTGTTGCGGGAGGTATCGCTTTTGGTGTTCTGATGGCAATTTCAGTACCTAATTTTGGTATGTTTCGTGCTATCTCCAGTCTCTTCCTTCCCATTGAGGATCCATTACTAGGAATTGGAATACATATCGTCATTTCAGTGATTTTTGGAACGATTTTCGGGCTTTTCCTAATTTGGCAGCCAAAAACCGGCGAGAACCTTATTACCACAACTATTAGTGGAATTATTTATGGGTTCATTTTATGGGTTGTAGCGGGACAGTTTTTGTTCATAATAATAGCAGAAAGAGATCTATTTGCCTTTACTAAATTGTTTGACGTAGCATTGTGGATATCTACGGGTGCACTGCAAAGTTTTGTCGGACATGTAATCTATGGTCTTTTCTTGGGGATTGTCACCTGGTATATGCCAACTATTCTTGAAAAATTGGGTTTATAGGCTCAATTAGTCAAAACCTTCCCATCTGCCCTATAATTAATTCAACAATTTCTCTTTTTTTATTACAGATTTATTCCACAGTATGGGCAAAAGAATGCATAAAAGACGCTCCATAAACATCAATAAATTTAGATTTAACGATGTATCTTCCTTTTTTCTTGTAATTGTGGGTAACCTCGAGGGGGAGAGCCGCTAATTTTTTTGATTGGCAAAAAAACCCTCTGATGTAAAAGACGTTGCCGCCATAATTCCAGTCAATGGTCCAACAGTCAATTGGATTGGAAATTGGTGACGCTGTATTTTTTTTATTTTTTTGAGTCTTTTTGTGTTTAAGCGACGGGAAAGGTGGATGTATGGAATATTTAACATCCTTTATAATTACGGTTATCTGTTTTCCATTCATGTCGTGCTCGACCTGGAGATTAACATAAGGGATTTCATTAAGAGGAACAGTTTTCATTAAAGTAGCGGGAATTTTTCCGTTATTTTTAGCCATAGCTTCGACACATTGAGAATACCACGTTAACGTGTTATGAGGACTGGAAAGTTTGAGCGGTATCACCTGGATTGACAATGTGTTACCTAATTGTCTATAGTAATTAGCGTCATGGAGTTCCCATTCGACATGTATCACGTTTACTGATTGGAAACCATTCTCTTTTGCCAAACTAACAAGTTCAGTCGTTTTTTTTCTGATATCACCATCTAAAATCATTTTTACGACATTTTCAGAAGCATTTTTACCCTTAAGCACGAATATAGGAAAAGTTTTGGGGCTAAAGTTCGGGGTAGCATGCTTTGGATACAAATTATACTTTTTAAGTAACTTACTGAAAGAAAACGGTGGTCGACACTCCCAGATTTCAAAGGGTGAGACTTTTTTTCCATACAAAGTGACTTTTTGCGAGGACAACTCAGCGAGTTTTTTTGATTGATCAATTGTCAATAAGCGTTTTTTCGTTAATTGTATGGCACTGTATGATGAATCTACACCAATCCAACGCCGTCCTAATTTTTCCGCTACCGCCAATGTCGTTCCCGAACCACAGAAAAAATCCGCAACAATATCGTTTGGTCGACTGGACGTCAAAATAATCCGACGCAGAAGTTCTTCATTTTTTTCTGTTTCAAACCCATAAGAAAATGAATACGCCGAAATATCCGTCCAATCGGAATCTAAATACTGAATTCGGTTTCCTTCCACTAAATATTCTGGCTTTTGTGTTCGGGGATTTAGCCGTACCTTCCCTTCACGAATGGCACGATCAATTTTCTCTTGGGTCCACATCCAGTGACGCCCCGGTGGCGGCTCAATACGCTTGCCAAAAAAAATTCGTGGTTCACCTTGTCCCGGCGCATCCAATGCATGCCAATATGGCTTTTTTAGTCGTGTTTTCGCCACCTTATTAAAAAGGTAATGTTCGGATTTTGTATAAAAAAATATCGAGTCAGTAGCCACATTAAACTTCTTCATGTTAGGATTACTTTTTTTAATACGCTTAACCACTATTTCATTCCTAAAATTCTCATAACCAAATATTTCGTCTAACATTACCTTTAAATAATGCCCCACATGCCAATCACAATGTAAGTAAAGCGCACCCTCCGCCGAAAGTAACTCACGCATCAACATCAGACGCTCTTTCATAAAATTCAAATACATTCCCATATTATTGCGCCAATTATCTGTATACGCATGCTCTGTTACCATTGTGCGACTCGTGTCATCATACAACGAATGAACAGAAACTTTCCGCTTGATTTTAAAGGTAGAACCAGTAAAAAAGGGCGGATCCGCATATATAAGTGTAATCTTTTCACGCCAGCCGTTTCGAAGTAAAAAACGCATTATATCCTTGTTATCACCCCAAAAAAGAAGGTTACTTCCTTGTAATTGGAAAGGGTTTTTCCTAACAATCATTCTTTGATGTGAATTCTCCTCCACATCGGTTAAAGCAACCACGTCGCTTAACGTACAATCTAAGGAATCGTCAACAGATACATTGCGCTCTACATCAGAATTTGAGGGCAACAACAACCTTATTTTTTCTTCTTTTGTCATGTTATCAATCCTAACAAAAAGTTCTCCCAAAAAAACCTTACCCGCATAGGTTATAATAGAATTCACATAAAAGGCTGCATGACCAAAAACACTTGAAACAACCGCTACAACGGAAAAATAAAAGATTATTACAGGTTTACGTCAATCTAACATTGAAAAAAATCGAAATATAACTAATAAACATGTAAAAAGTAAATTAAAGGGAAAAAATCTCAATTTATATTAAATTACCTTGAAGTCGGTGTATTAATGCCCTTAGAGCTATTAACCAATCAGCACCAAACTAATCACCATTTCAATCTCATTATTTCTTCAACCAAATTGATAACACGCCGGCAACACGTTCAGTAAATTTTTAATGTCATCCATGCAAATGTGCGCAATTAAAATATCATAACTACTTAAGATGCCAGCTAATTCGCCCGTTTGCTCATTAACGACAATCAAATGATGTATTCTGTTCTTATTCATAAGCTCTGCTGCCTCATTTACCGTAGCATCCGGATAGATTGTTACCAATGACTTTGACATAATTTCGGCAACTGGTATCTCCAAACTCTTCTCAACGTTTTGTACCACAGAATTAATGATATCTCTTTGCGTAATTATCCCGATAGGCTTTGTTTCGTCATCTAGTACAACAACTGATCCAATGTTATGCTCACTCATCAAAGAAATAACATGTTTCACGGTCGCCCGCGAATTGACCGTTTTCATCTCCAACCGCGGCGTCATCAAATCCTTTACTTTCATTTTTCTCACCCAATCATCATTGCTTTTATCAACTAAAAAATGAATTGCTGGTTATTAACGATGAGAATAGAACCTTAAACTGGCTGATAAAAAAGAATAAACTGCCATATTTCTCTAAGATGCCGATAAAAGAAAAAAGAAATAATAATTTAAAAAAGCAGAAAAATTCACGCTTTCTGACCGCGTATTTCTTTTAAAATTTCTTCCGCACGATCAACACGGATTGTTCCTTCTTTAACCATACGCTCTGCTACTATGTCAATTTCATCGCCTTTTGCACCAGCTTGTACCGCTATATTTCGTGAATGAAGCTCCATGTGACCACGTTGGATGCCTTCAGTCGCTAATGCTCTTAATGCTCCTAAGTTTTGGGCTAATCCCACTGCTGCAATGATTTGTGCTAACTCTACCGCAGTTTTCACGCCTAAAATCTTCAAACTAATTTTTGCTAAGGGATGTGTCCTTGTTGCTCCACCAACTGTCCCAACAGCCATCGGTAACTCGATTGTTCCCACTAAATCCCCATTTCTGTCCTTTTCCCAAGTCGTAAGCGAAGTGTAGTCTCCAAAGCGCGTCGCCCATGTATGCGCACCAGCTTCTATCGCTCGCCAATCATTGCCTGTAGCAATAATTACAGGGTCTATACCATTCATAATTCCTTTATTATGGGTAGCGCATCTATAAGGATCTGATATAGCAAAATAGTAGGCATTTAATATGCCGTCTACGACATCCTCGCCACCTAAGTCCTCCTTTTTCCATTTTGCCCATGCTCGAACTAGACGACGATCTGCTAGATTGGAGATGATTCGAAGGTAGACTTTGCCACCAGTAAGTTCCTCAATTTTAGGTGCTAGTTTTTCGACTTGTGTATTCACAGTATTGGCACCCATAGCATCTCGACAATCTACTAAAAGATGTACAATAAGCATTGGACCGATGGGCGTCTCAATGACTCGAACTTCAATATCACGTGCACCACCGCCAAATTTAACAAGAATAGGATCGATTTCTCGTGCCATAGCTATAAGTTCATCCTTTTTGGAGAGCACTAACATACGAGCATATTCGGGATCGGGCACATTGACCACTTGAATCTGCCCAATCATGATGGGATCGGTCGCACTGGTGAAAAAACCGCCAGTATTTCGTGCTAATTTAGCCATATTACTTGCAGCAGCTACCACTGACGGTTCTTCTAAAGCCATCGGTATCAAATAGTCCTTTCCATTAATTTTAAAGTTCGTTGCCACTCCATACGGCAACGGAAACGTCCCAATGACATTTTCAATCATTCTATCAGCAAGTTCTAAGGGAAGTGCCCCTTCCTTTTTCAGTAACGAAACTTCTTCTTCGGTTAGATCAGCAAATTTAGCCACTAACTGTAAACGTTCATCAATGCTAAGATTGTAAAAACCCTTTAAACGGCTACTTTTTTCAGAATCTGACATTTAATAAAGACCTCCAGGTAAAAAATGTTGTAGTTTTCACATTCAACCCTTAAAAAATCCTTTTAAAATATGATATTGTCAAGCCTTAAAATAATTTCTGAGTTACCCACCACCTCGAGAAAGAAACGTTCACAAAAATAAAAATCACAAAAGGGTGACCCATTGCCCTTATTCCGTGAGTTGCGATTTCTACATCTTTACTATTCATTTATCTTTGTTATAACCAATTTTGGCTAATACTTATAATTCTATTCACTTAAGAATCCCTCTAACATCTTATTAAGGGGTTACAAAAGGATTTATAACAGACTAAGTGTAATATATATGATAAAAGAGTTAAACTTTCTACAACTATGGAAAAAAACGATATAGAATGCCTATAAGAGAAATAAGGGAATAAAAAACGTAATTAATTCCACTAAAAGTTTTGACGTATAGTATTTTGAAAGAGAATAAATGCTGGTGGAAAATAAGGAACTAGGGAAAGGTGCTCTTTTATGGTTTTGTTAGTGACAAGTGAAATAAGGCTTTTTTCTAGGGGAGTTTGTGAGGTAAACTCTTGGTGTGACTGAATTTTTTGATATGTATCCCAAATGAGGTAGTAATAAAAGGTAAAGGCGTGTGTAATTTCCGTAAGAGAGGGAAAGATTTTGTAGTAGTCTAGCAAGTTATATCGTGCGAGCAAGATTTTCAAAAAATTGGAATAGTGTAGATGTGGAAGGTTTTCTTTTCGTGGAAACGGGAAAAGTTTTCCGATAATTAGGTCGGTCGGCTCTGGAGCAGGAAGATTTCTAAAGGTGGGAAGCATCCAGTATAATTGCCAGAGTCGAGTGAAAAGTTCATATTTTCCTTCAAAGCCATGAATAAAGTCATAAAGCGTCAGTGGTGTCCAGGTAATAAGTGAGTAAGTTTTATTGAGTTCTGATATTTTAGAAAAGAGGTATTTTGAAAGCAGGTATTTATGGATTGCCACATAGGGGGCAGTTTCAACGGCCTTAAGGTAAGGATAGATGCCATGTGCGGGGTCAAAGACTGCAATGAAATGTAAAACCGTAAGTGAAGCATTTCTTTCATTATTTAAATGTAGTGAAAGTGCAAAAAGGGATTTTAAGGCACCATATTGTTTTCTATTTTGTATGACAGCGGCTAGAATTATATCGGCAAGTTCTTTCTTAAGATTTTTTAAGATATCGGGTGAGTAACGGTTAACAGATGTTATGGGTGTGGATACCACTTTACTTCGCCAGTTACACAAAATTAAAATCCATTATAAAATGTAACGAAGGAAAGTTTCAAAATCTTTAAAAGAGGAAAAAATGAATTTTGCTTGATACATAAAAGGCAATGAAGCGTGTATATAATGGATGATGAAATAAAACTGAGAAACGTTGCTGAAAAAATCGTAAATGAGAGTTTGAACGTAAAAAAAGGCGAACATGTTCATATTAGTACATGGGGGCATACCATTGATTTTGCGGGTTTTCTTGCGGTTGAATGCTATAAAAATGGAGCAGTGCCATTGATAACTGTCATAACAGATTTCTTATTTGAAAATGCATTAAAAGTAGCCAGTTTAGAAACGCTCAAGCAAACGCCCCAGCATGAACTAGCATTGGCAGAAAAAACTGATGTATTAATCACAATTTCCGGTCCCGCTAATCCATACGTTTTATCAAACGTTCCAGACGATAAATATAAAGCCTATTCCTCTTCGGGAAGTAAGATTGGCAAAGTACATAAGGAACGAAAAGTTCGGCATGCACATGTGTTATGGGGTAAAGTAACAAAGGAACGTGCCAAAACGTATGGATTTGACTATTTAGCGTGGAAAGATGCTGTAATACAATCTCTATTAATCGACTATGAAGAACTATCCCACCAAGCTGAAACGTTTCTTGGTCAACTCAAAAACAGCAAAGAAATTCGCCTTTTATCGGAAAGTGGGACTGATTTTCGCTTTAAAATTGGTAAAAATTCGATTTTTGTGGAAACAGGTGTCATCAGTGAAAGAGATGTTGAAATGGGAAGGTATAAAACTGTTTTGCCAGCGGGACTGATTGAATTCCGTCCACAAGAAATGAGCGCTGCTGGTACGCTTTATTTAACACAACCGATGTTTAGAATGGGCGGGAAAATTGAAAATGTAAAAATTTTCGTGGAAAAAGGGCACATTGTTTCGATCGAGGCTGAAAAGGGAGATGCAACATTACAAGCAACGATTCAGCGCTTGTGTACCGAGAGACCGCAGTTGAATTCCATTTCAATTGGTTTAAATCCAAAGATGGCATTAGAGTCCTTGTTTAGTGAATTGCGTTTAGGCGTTATATCAGTGGCATTTGGCGGTGAACCGGGGAGCTGTCAATTATCGGGAATGCTTTTTGATGCCGCATTATACGTAGATGAGAAAAAAGTCTTAGAAAATGGAAAATGGATGTTTTAACTGAATGGATTGTGGTATGCAGAGCACTTAATAAACTATTAGCGGATAGTAGGTTTAGATTGTTTTTGTAGCGGCAAGATGAGAGGGCGTTTTTTTAGGACTTCATTTAGTGCGCCGGAACGATAGCCCTTGAGATCTAAGGTGACATAGGTAAAGCCGAGTTCTCGGAATTTTTCATAGACTTGATCCATGATGGTGGGATCAAAAAATTTTGAACGTTCATCGGGTGCCACTTCGATTCGTGCGAGGCCGTCATGATCCCGTACACGGAGGATTTTGATGTTCAATTTTTGTCGTAGGTATAATTCAGCTTGAGCCACGCGTTTAATTTTTTCGGGGGTGAGTTCGACGCCATAGGGAAACCGTGAGGATAGGCAGGCCATGCTAGGTTTTTCGGCTACGGAAAGTTTCCAGTAGCGTGCTAATTCGCGGACTTCTTTTTTGGTGATTTTGGCTAGTACGAGGGGGCTTACAATACCTTTTTCTTTGATGGCTTGATATCCGGGGCGGTGGTCAGAGCCGCTGATGTCAGAATAATTGGTTCCGTCCACAATAAGGTCGGCATTATATTTTTTTGCGACTTGGAAAAGAACATCGCTTAATTCGGTTTTGCAAAAGTAGCAGCGGTTGATGGGGTTTTTTCGGAAGTTTTCGTTTTCGAGTTCATCAATTTCAAAGATAAGGTGTGGTAAGCCGATTTCCTTGGCAACTTTTTTTGCGATGTCTAGTTCACCGGGTGGAGTTACGAGGGAATGGGTAGTGACTAAATAAGCTTGTTTAGCGTAGAGTTGAGCGAGTTTTCCGACTACGGCACTGTCCACCCCTCCCGAATAAGCAACCACAACAATTTTATTATTAAAGAGGTTTTTAACGGCGTTAATTTTTTCGACGAGTTCTGAAGAGAGCATATAACCACCAGAGTTTGTTATTAGGTTTGTTAACGACTTATATTTCGAAATTTAAAACGAATTCGATGAGATCGCGTAACGTACTCACTTGATGAACTTCCGCTCCCATTTGTTGATAGTAAAATACTACAGAGTCACCAGTATTCCAAGACTTATACGGTTCTGGGTTGAGGATGATCACGCGTTTGACTTTTTCGATGATTTGTTTGAGGAGGAGTGCGGAGCGTGGTAGGCCTTCGGGGACCCAGCTTCCGTTAAAGTCTCGACAATCCCCAAGGATGATGACAGTAGTTTTTCGGTCTAGTCCGTGTTTCATATATTCAAGGAAGTCTTCAAACGTGGTTTCATAGTTGGAATGATAGTGTCTCGTGCGGAAAGGTTTTCTCCACGCTTCGACGCGTGATTTGAGGGCGTTTTCGAGGGTGAAGCTGTGGAGCGCGTCAGTGACTTCAACAATGGTGGAGTCAAATTCAAAGATCCGGATGTGTCTGAAGGTCATTCTTGCGGTATAAGAAATGATGAAAAACCAGTCAGCGACCCACGAGGTGGAGGAAGAAATATCGGTGAGTAAGATGATTTTAGGGTCTTCGATTCTTTTTTTCTTATAGATGAGATTAAAGAGTGTGCCACCATTGGAAATATTCATTCGCATGGTTTTTCGGAAATCGAGGCTGCCTTTTTTTGCGAGTTGTCGTTTTCGTAGTTCTTTAGTGGCGATTTTTTTTCCTAAAAGTAGCAGTTCTTTTTTTATTTGTTCTACGTTGATTCGTAGTTCGGGGAAGGGCGTATCGAGAAGTTGTTCGATCAATTCAGCTCGTGAGTGGGCGGGGTATGGGGTTTTTTTAAGGGCGGCAAAGTCATGATAGGTTAAGGCATATTTTTTTAAGATTTCACGGTCAGCAATTTTATGTGCTTTTTCAATTTTTTTGAGGAGTTCAAATGCTTCGTTACGTTGGGTGTCAGATGATTGATAAAGAATTTGCTCGAAATTTCCGTAAGCAATGGCAAAAGAGCGCATGAGGTCGTATTTGAGGTTATTTAATTCTTGTATGACTTGAGACGAAGTTCGGGCTTTTTGAGAAGCCATTTCAGCGAGGAGTTTGCCGGCAGTGTCGATTCGATTTTGAAGGAGTAATTCACCGACCCGAGTTGTCGTATTGGAAAGCCAGCGAAGGAAGATTTTTTTCTTTTTTGAGTATGCCAGATTCATTTCACTTGGTGGGCGTGCTGGATAGTGTTGTTCTTTTGTGATATCTTTTTTTATATTTTTTTGTGCATCTTGTGCAGAAGCGGGATGATGATCTGCTAAAGCTAAATAATTTGCGGTTTCTAAATCAATAAAGTTATCCGTACTAAAGAATTTTTCAAAACAATACTCATAAATCGGAAAGTCTTCGACTCTTTTAATTAAAACCGTTCTAAGTAAGGCTTTTGCTTGGCTTCTTGTTAATAAGGGAATGGTGGATAATGTTTTTTGTATATCCAAAACCTCATGGATGCTGACATCTGCGCCATGAGTTCGCAGTGTATGAACAAAGTCTGTAATGACGCCCATTGGCTATCAACATTTTTGGTTTTCTTTTTTAGTTTTGTATTTCGGTGATTTCTTTAAGTGTTCGTTGACGGAGCCAGTTTTCAATTCGTTCGATATCTTCATGATATTTTAAAAGAATGGGCAAGGTTTTGTGGATGACATCTATGTCAATGTGTTTAATGCCGAGTGCGATGAGCGTTTTTGCCCAATCGATGGATTCTGAAATGGACGGGACTTTGCGTAAGTTTTGTTTTCGAATATTAGCAATGATGTGAGCGATGGTGTTAAGGATGGGTTCATCCAATTCACCTTGGGTATGAACCTTTATAATTTCTTTCTCTTGGTCGGGGGTGGGGAAGTCCAAATAAAGATATAAGCATCGACGGCGCAGAGCTTCAGATAAATCACGAGTGGCATTAGACGTCAAAATTGTTAACATGGTATTTTGTTGAGTGAAAGTTCCGAGCTCGGGAACTGTTATTTGTTTTTCTCCGAGCGCTTCTAACAGAAAAGCTTCAAATTCAAAATCAGCCTTATCAATTTCATCAATCAATAAAACCGTGGGTTTTCCATTCGTCATAGCTTGCAGTAGTGGGCGTTTGATAAAGAATTCCTCAGAAAATATATTTGTGAAGGCTCCATTTTGGTAAGAACCCGCAGCTTTATCCATTTCAATCTGCAAAAGTTGTTTTTTATAATTAAACTCGCCAATGATTTGTACGTCGCTAATACCTTCATAACATTGAATTCTATAAAGTTCCCAATTTAAAGCTTTAGCTGCAGCCAGAGCGATGCTGGTTTTACCTGTTCCGGCCGGACCTTCGACTAACACGGGTTTTTCTAAATGTAACGCGACGGACAAGGCTAAGTTGATTTCTTCAGACGCAATATATCCGGCTTTTTCTAGTTCTATTTGTTGTAACCTCGGCATTTTGTGCACCTGTGAAAATAATTTTGCTCCTTCCATCACCGCACAGCACATGTCATTGCGGTTGCGGTAGTGGACTCGTTTTTTAATAAAATAAAATTAAAAAGCATGGATTTTATTTACAAATGATAGCATAATAAAAAAGGATAAGGCAAAAATTGAGAGAAGATGCGGTGTGGCTTTTTTATGGAGAATCGGGGCCTACAACTAAGAATTCGACTTCCTCTTCTTTTAAGGGTTCAGCTCTTCCCGTGGCTTTTGTCATGGCGTCTAAAACAAGTTTTTTGGCGTCATCAACGCTAAGGCCCATCTTATAGTGTTCTCTTAGATAGGCGATGATTTGGGAAGAGCCTTGCCCGGCAGCATAGGCTTTTGTTGAAAAGTATGCTCCGCCATTGTCCACAAAATAAAGTTTAGCCACGTCAGCGGGAAATTCGTATCCGGCAATTAACAATGAGGTTCCAAAGGGTCGTAGCCCACCAACAAGCGTGTGGCGTGCCATTAGATCGCCTAATTTCATTGCTAATGCTTTAGCACTCATTCGTTCTCCATATATTAATCGATTTTGTTGAGCCATGTATTGTGCTTGGGTGATGAGGTAATTAGAATCGGTAGAGAGTCCAGAAGCCATGATATAAAGTTTATCATCGATGTACTTAATTTTTTTCGGTGACTCAATGAGTGGATCATTTAAATGGACATATTCACCGGCTAAGAGGATGTGTCTTTCGTCTAAAAGCAGTCCAATCCCCGCTGCACCTTTTTCACTTGCTTTTCGGGCATATAATAATTGTACCAGTTCCCCATCGGGGCTCCACATTGCAGCTGTTTTGTCGTATGCCGCTCTAGAATTACCAAACATTTCTTTTTATTCCTCCTTATTAAGATTAAGTTATTTTTTTTTATTTAATTAGTTGGTTAATGGTCTTTATGTTGAAGAATCTTCTTCCTCTTTGTAGGTCAGCGTTATCGCTTTTGTTTCGACGCCGTCGGCGGTTATCACTAAGGCATCAATACCGTTACCAGTAGCAAGGTCACGAGCAATAGAGGTTTTTAGTGCGGTAATAGCAAGATTTAGAGCTTCTTCTTTCGTTAAATCGGGTTTATATTGAGCTTCAAGCACACCAAAGGACATTGGAGAACCAGAACCGATGGTGAAGTAATCTTCCTCACTAACAGAGCCGGATAAGTCTAAACTATAAATATGTGGTCCGGTGCGATCTACTCCACCAAGAACTAACTGCACCCAGTAGGGGAAATAACGACGATACCCACCATACAGAATGACACTTAAGAGTTTAGCGGCAACAGCAACGGTAGCGGGGTATTCATTTTCAAGTTCGTAGAGTTTAAGTTCGCTGCGCATAAAGTCAACTAGAGCCATGGCATCGCTCACAAGACCCGAAATGCCGATGGCTATACGATCCGTAACCATGTGTACTTTTTTAGCCCGTTTCGAAGCAACTAAATATCCCATGGAGGCTCTTCGATCGGCAGCAAGGACTACACCATCTTTAAAACGTAGAGCAACTCCCGTAGTTCCTTTTGACGGGGAGAAATTAGGATTAACATTTTTTATAGGGTTTTTCATATCAAACATGGAAACTCACCTTCAAGTACCCACTCCCATCCCTTATTTATAATGACTAACTATTTAATTAGATAGAATATGTGAGGAAAAAGGTTTAAAAAGAAAAACGTAAAATTTTTTTAATTGTAAAAAAGATTACA
>WAPZ01000690.1 GCA_015520535.1 Candidatus Heimdallarchaeota archaeon | reverse complement strand
ACATTAAGGAGATCCCATGGGAAGATTCCGTAATAAAGGATGACAAGGGCAAGCACGGTCATTGGTAGAAGCATAACCCATGGCATTTTTTCAGTATCTTTTCGCGGTGAGAGGTTTTCAGCGCCGTCAGTCAGCATTTCTTCACTTTTGGGTGTAGTTGCAAGTGATTCCATCCACATTTTTCTAACAATTTGTGCATAATAGCCGGTGGCAATTACGGTGTTAAGAAGGACAATAACAGCTATTATTGCAGCAATAATACTTTCATTGTATGTCAAAGTGGCTAGAATGACCCATAATTTAGAAAGAAAGCCGATAGTTGTGGGTAGTCCAAGCAAGCCAAATAGAGCTATAGTAAGACATAATCCCGCAAGTTTATGGCGTTTGGCAGTGCCTTTAAGTTTTTCGAGCTCACGAGAACGTTCATAGTGGAGGAAATAGCCGGCACCAAGAAAGCCGAGTCCTTTCATGAGTCCATGAGCGACCATATGGAATAAAGCAGCAACAAATCCTAGATAGGTATTTAATGAAAAGGCGAGGATGATGAAGCCCATATTATAAATGCTGGAGTATGCAAGCAAGCGTTTGAGGTCTGATTGGCGTAATGCAATCACATTTGGTAATGTAATGGTAATGAGCGCCAAAATAATGAGAACGGTGGTCAAGAATCTGTGTGAAAGGAAATTTGTGATAACTAAAGTAACAATGATGGAATAGACTCCCATTTTAATTACTAAGCCGGAGAGCATGGCAGAAATCCCACTGGGGGCAATGGGGTGGGCGTCAATGAGCCAAGAATGAAAAGGAACAATTGCAGCCTTGACACCGAACCCACCGACGATAAAGATTGTAATTAAAAGCACATAGATGTCTGGTAAGGCGGGATTCAAGGAAACAAAGGCTTCTTTAACAGCTTGATATTGTAACGTTCCGACAGTTCCATAAATGAAAGTCAATCCCATTAAAGCAGTTACACTGCCAACGGCACCCATAAAGAGATATTTAATTGCAGCTTCAATTGCCAAGGGATCTCTTTTTCGAAATGCAACCAAAATATAGGAAGAAAGTCCCATCAATTCATAGCTAATGTATAATGTAAGGAAATCTGCCGCTAACAGCACACCAGCCATACCACTGACTAACAACAGTAAGAGAAAATAATATTCTCCGCGGTTAAGGTCATGATTCATATATTCAATAGAGTAAAAAGTCACTAAGATAGATAAAAATAGGACAAGAAGGAGGAGTGTGCCATTGAATAGATTGAGCTCAAAGTAGTTGCGAACTACGCCACCAAAAGTGACAGAATATTGATAGATGGTATTATTTTGAAGCATATTTAGAAAAAGGAGGAGTGTATAAGAAAATATGACCACTAAACCCAAAGACGCAATTGAAAACACATAACGTGGCGTTCTGTATTGAGAATAGACAAAGGCTTTATCAAGTAATGTAGTCAAAATGGCTAAGGCAATAGTTCCAAAAATTGGGGTTAATAATAGAAATTCCGGGTTAGTTGAAACCACAGTTACCATTTTTAAAGCCCTCCTAAACTTAATATACCAAGAATACTTATAAGGAGAAATCCTATCAGCATATATTTGATGTTTGTTCCTAAGCGCCCAGTCTGGATTTTTCGTAGTTGTTCGGCTACATACTGCACGCCGTCGACAAACAACTTATAATAAAGAGCATTGATATACCATCGATTCCAAAAGAACCGATAAAGACCACGGAAGAGAGGATTGCTATTGACAATGGTTTCTGGGTCCAGGGACCGCTTAAAGTAAAGAAGATATGCTGGAACAAAGCCGATCACAAGAATAATAACTGTAATCACAAAGGTGATTGATAAGAAGGGAGCAATAACTGCATCAATTAAATTCTGGGTTATTTCTGCTTCGTTTGCGCCAAAAGCACCGCGTTTAAACAAAAAGTCTGCTACTGCATTATTGATAAAACCGATTGTTACGGAAAAGAAGGCAAGGATTGTGAGCGGTCCTAACATTATCCAAGAAGGATCTTTGACTTTTTCGGGATGCGTAGTAAGCATTTCATTAATATGGGACGAAGGTTCACCATAAAATATTAGTCCGATCATTCTAAAACTGTAAAAAACGGTGAGAATGGCTGTTACTGCTGCAAATCCAAACAGTATCAAAATGAGAGGATCATTTTCCGCAAAAAGTACGCTGAAAATGTGTTCTTTCGAATAAAATCCCGAAAGTGGTGGTATTCCTGCCAAAGAAGCTGCACCGATTAACATGACCACAAATGTGAGAGGCATTTTGTCTTTGAGCCCACCCATTTCCATCATTGACTTAGTGTGAAGTTTGTGCAGTAAGACTCCAGCTGATAAGAAAAGGAGTGCTTTAAATACAGCATGAGCCATTAAGTGAAACATTCCAGCAAAATAAGCCTCATATACAGCCTCTTTTATTAATAAACCGACAGTTCCTAAAATGAGCATCATATAGCCAATTTGAGAGACAGTAGAATATGCAAGGACTTTTTTGACTTCTTGTGCAACCATTCCTTGGGTTGCCGCTAAAAACGCAGTAAAAGCTCCAATAAAAGCAACTGCCATAAAGAAGTCTTTCAGGTCTACATATCCGCCGCTGGTAAGACCCAGATAAAAGATTGGAATTATTCGTGCTACCAAATAGACACCCGCTTTAACCATGGTGGCGGCATGAATTAAGGCACTAACCGTCGTTGGACCGGCCATCGCCTCGGGTAACCATTCGTGGAGGGGAAATTGAGCACTTTTTCCAACGGCTCCGCCGAAAATGAGAATACCAAAGATTCCAATCAACCCAGCGTCGGAAAGAGTTTTCATCCATGTAATATCATCTTGAAGTTTAAGGAAGTTGAACTCTAAATGGCCGAATGATTGAAAAGTAGCCCACCCTATTAATAACATACCTAACAGTAAGAATATATCACCAAAACTTGTCATTATAAAGGCTTTGAGACCGCAGTGAGCGTTGTATTCGCCCTCAGTTTCAAATTCGGGTGTTGGAGATGGTGTTGTCTTGTTATGCCAAAAAGAAATTAACTGCCATGAACATAAGCCCACTAATTCCCAGCCAAAGAACATAAGAATAAAATTGTCCGCACTTACTAGCAGACACATTGATCCGATAAAAATGAGCATCCAAAACCAATATCGTCCTAATTCCATGGTTGATTCATGTTCCATATATTCTAAAGAATACACTAAAATTAGAAAACTAATGGTTGTTACCACAATGAGCATAAACACGGTAAGTGGATCAATAAGCATGCCAAAGGACACTACAAATGCATTTCCAGTGGCATCATAAAAATATGTCCATGGAAATGACCAATCGTACGGGAGGTTTCCGAGTTGTTTTCCATCAAAAAGTGTGATTATACCTGTTAACACATCTGGAACGAGTGTGTAAGCAAAAAGCATAGAAAGTGCGCCGGATAAGATCGCAATTCCACTGGCGAGGTATCGATGGATGTATCGTGCACCTATAACTAATACTGCACCGAAAAAGGGAATCAACCATACTAAATATGGTGCCTCAATCAACATTTTAATCACCTTTTTAGTCTTACTTTTGGAAATACCATTCGTTTAATGTTTTAATTTAGAAAGACAATTCGTATTTAAGGTTTTACAACTTTCAAAAGACCAATATGCTAAACCAAAACCAACAGCTGCTACAACGGCACCGATAGTTGTTGAAATGATGATAATTACACCGACAAAAGGATCAATTAGCGGAGTTTCTGAGATAACATTTAGTTCTAATGCCATACTAAGAGCATTAAGGTTAACAGCACCCACCAGCATTTCAATCCCAATCAATTTCTTAATCATGTGGCGATGGGAGGCTAATATGTAAAGACCAATTAAGAAAATAATAAGTGCCGTAATTGTAAGATATAATGATGTTCCTTCAAACATTTTCTTGTTCCTCCGTAGTATGATTTCTTATTCCACCAAATAGGTGTCGTGCACCCGCACCTGCCACTAAAAGTGTCGTGCCTTGCAATAACAAGTCGTAAAAGCGTGCTTTCCAAAGATAATTTGAAAGCTGGACATCTTGCGTGATGACGACACCCGGTGTAGGAACTAAACGTTGACTAAGATCTGTTATAATGGACTTTGGTAGCCACAAAATTGGCTTAAAATCTGATAATTGGAACACAAAATAGATTAAAACAGCAAAAAAAGCTATAGTCAAGATACCACCCATAACTCTATCCATATCAAGTTTCGACAATTTCCTCACCTCGACCTAATGAAATTATGGCTAACATCAGAATAGAAATGGTCCCTGAAAACACTAAGACTTGTATCGCAGCTAACAAGGGGCTGCCAAGTGCAATGAAAATTAATCCAATAACTATACCGTAAATGGCAAACGCTCCGATAGAATAGGTCAATTTCTTGCTTTCCGCAATATAAACAGCAACGACTACTAGAAGAATCAAATACAGATATAAAGAGACTTCGGTTATATCAATTCCAAGTAATTGAGATAATACATCAGCCATTTTATTCACCTCACAGCTTATTTATGAATAGCCTCACTGGAAATAGCAGTTTTATCATAAACAGAGACCTCAAATACCTTTGACATGAAAATAGCGTCAAAAGGACAAGAGTAGTAGCATTGAGCACAGCGAATGCATTTCCAGTAATAAAATTCCGGCGCTTGTTTTTTTCTCGTTCTTTCATCAGGAATCATCTTGATTGCATCAGCCGGACAGTCTTTTTCACATAACCCACAGCCTGTGCACGCTTCAATCAGATGGATAGGCAATCCGCGAAATTTATCTGGCGGATGTGCGGGTTCAAAAGGATATTTAGTCGTCACAGGCTTTGTAAAGAAATTTTTTAAAGCCTCTTTTAAAATTATACCAAAACTCACGTTATTTCACCTCAAAAATTTGTTAATACCCACGTAATGGGGTCAAATAGCCAAATAACACCTATTACGACCACTAGCTGAATAACACTTATAGGGACTAAGATTTTCCAAAAAAAGTCTCTAATTTGATCGATTCGATATCGTGCCGCTATAGATCGAATTAACGAAATTAACATTACAATTATCGCTCCTTTAATAATAAAGCCAAATAAATTAACCAACCAATGCAGAGATTGTGGAACGAAATTCAGCAAATATGGTAATGGAACTGGTCCACCAATGAATAGTGCAGCACCTAAGCCAATCAAAAATAATTGCTGAACATCTTTTGCTAGGAAAAACAATGCCAGTTTTTTTCCGGTATATTCGGTTGCCCAACCTGCTATGATTTCTGATTCAGCTTCTGGAACGTCAAATGGAACACGTTCAAGTTTTGCCATCATACAAATAATATAGATGATGAAACTCGGTGCTATAAGTAACAAATAAACAAAGTAAAAGGCAAGCGGGTTCAAACTATTGTTTTGAAATTTGACAATGGCACTAATCTCTAACGCATTCGTTATTATTGCTGGAGTGATGAGTGAGATAAATAACGGGATTTCATAAGAAATAAATAATAATCCCGCACGTTCAGAACCAACTAATGAAAATCTATTGGCTGAAAAATAACCGGCAAAGATGATTATGACACTAAATAACGTTGAAACAAAGAGTATAAAGATTAAATCACCTGGAATACTAATCAGTCCTTCTAAGCCAATGATTGGAATAAAGAGTATGAGATAAAGTGAAACCGCCAGTTCAATAATTGGGAGAATATTAAAACCAAATTTATCCGCACCTTCAACTGTAATATCTTCTTTGCTCAGCAATTTGAGGAAGTCAGCTATGGGCTGGAATAGTCCCCACGGACCTGCCAGCATGGGTCCCCGGCGACGTTGAATTCTTGCGTGAATCTTTCGATCCAGCCATTGGTAAAAGAAGGCTAAAAGAATGCAGAAGACAATCCCCGGAAAAACTAACATTTTGGCAATTTCTATTATTAATTCCTCAAGTGCACTCATATTTTTCCACCTTCTCACTCATTACTTATTTAAAACGCAACTCGGCGGGAAATTCCACATTATAATGCTCTTTATACCATTTAATGGAATATTCACGCAATGATTTTGCAGTAAAAAATGTAGGTTTTTGTGGAGACTTATCCAGATCTATGACAGCAACTCTGTCCATACAACTCATACAAGGATCAATACCGGCAACGATAACAGGAATGTCAGCAATATAATATCCACGAAGCATTTCAGCAACAGAAGAAATATTTGCTAATGTTGGCGTTCGAATCTTAAGGCGATCCGGCTTGTCTTTCCCATTTCCTTTAATTGCATAAAAAAGTTCGCCACGTGGAGCTTCGGAACGGAAATACGCCCATTTTTCGGGAAAACGTCTCTTCTTTGAGCGGCCAATTTCTCCTTCTGGCATTTGTTCAATAAGTTGTTTGACCATTTTTATGCTTTCAACCGTTTCATCAAAACGAACTAAGACGCGAGCCAGTGCATCACCTTGTTCATAAACAATTACGTTAAAATCTAGTTCTGGATAAACTGAATACGGCATATCACGCCGTAAATCAACATCCACCCCAGAAGCACGTGCAGTCGGTCCAACACTACCCAATTCAAGCGCTTTATTCTTTGGAAAATATCCAACATGTTTTGTTCTTTTTATGATACTGTCATCGTTTAATAAAATCTGTTTATACTGTTGTAAAACTTCTTCGTAGTGATTCATGACATTAACAATTTCTTTTCCAAGTTCTGGTGTTAAATCGCGCTTAACACCACCAATAACTGACATCCCATAATTGACACGGTTACCAGAAAGTTTTTCTAATAGTTGCATAACGTCTTCGCGATCTTTCCAGATATACATAAACAAGGTTTCAAAACCAACTTCATGCCCAACAATACCTAACCATAGGAGGTGACTGTGAATACGCTCTAACTCTAAGACTAAAGCCCTTATATAATCAGATCGTTTTGAAATTGAAATATCGCCTAAGCGTTCTACGGTGTTACAATAGGTAAATTGATGAACACCTGAACAAATACCAC
>WAPZ01000689.1 GCA_015520535.1 Candidatus Heimdallarchaeota archaeon | reverse complement strand
AGGGTGTACATGACTCCACCCCAGCGACCCCCATTCTCAGAACCCAAAAACAGGTAGTTCTTTCTTCCTAACGCCACCGGGCGCACCGCATTCTCGATAAAATTATTGTCGATCTCCAATCGACCATCCTGCTCGTACTTCACCAACCGCTTTCACAGCGAGTTAAACCGCTCTGATAATAGCGCTCTACCAGGCGAAACATCTCATTGCGGTAAGCTGTTTTTTTCTCGGTGTAAGTGGACATGGCAGATTACCCTTTCCGTTTTTTTGGGGAATTCAATACCAGAATCAAGGAACTCTGGAAGTAGTAGATCGGGAGCTTAGGTTCATACAGCATCACCTGATTATTACCATTGCCTTCCCATGGATCTTAATCCTAAGTGGAATACTATTTCATTTTTTGAATTCATACCATTGGCTTCTTGAATATTGAATTTCAAATTGCGAGTCTGAAAGGTGTCAAATCCATTTGACAATCTTTTTGATTTCACTATCCTTCAAGTTTTGTAACTTCTGAAATTTTAATGGATTAATCTTCTTGGCATTCAATTTGTTTATATAAAAAGTGATACGAGTCAAACGCCAAAGATGGAGTTTTCGAAGTTTTTAGCGAAAGTGAATAATATAATAGACTATCTGTTGGTTGCCAATGTCATCTGAAGTATCATGCGTTTTATCCATCTACTGTTAAGGCTTCTGGAGCTATCAATCATGTCGAGTACAATCTTTAAAAATTTAATGGAGCAATGTAATGGCCCTTAAGGAGTGGTTAATCTTTGTGGGTTTGTCTTTACTATGTTTCTTGAGAAAATGTTAAAAAATATTGGTTAATTGAAGAGGAACAATTTAAAAAAGGTGGATATGCAAATGTATCGTATTTTTGTTCTTACAGTTGTTTTCTTTTGGTTCTTATCAATAGAATTGTATACACAAGTTTATTCAAATAAGGATCAGCGTCCTTCAATGACTATTGACAACAAAACAATTGTTCTGGGCTGGTCAGAAAAAGAATTTCAGGAAGTTTTCTCAGATTATATTCGAGAAGAGATAAAAGATGAAGGTATAGAAATAATAACGTATATCCCGCCAAATAAAATATTTAGAGATATTATTTTTAATTTCTATATGGATATGCTTTTTGCTATTGATATCACTTGCCAGACATTTAATGATTGTTATGATAAAAATTCTGTATATAATTCCATTACATTGCAGATAAAAGATCAGTTGTTAATTAAAAAAGAAATTCGAAAAGATACAAAAGCGATCACCATTTATAAAAAAGATAATTTAATTGGCTATGACGAAAAATATGTAGGACCAGAAAGTGGCGATCCGTTTTTTCATTTTCAACTGATTGATGTAAATATTCTTAAATACATCCGAGGTATCCATGGAGATTATCGACCGGAAATTAAAATAGAAGATTGGTGAGTAAAATTTTTTCCGTAAATAAAAGAGGTGATAGCCATGATCATTAAAAAGATTTTTTTTAAATGTTTTTTATTACTACTAATAATATTGAGTAGCTTCTCTTGTCAAAAAGAAAATTCATTTCCTTTAAAGGTTGGACTTTATATTGAGGATGATGGAAAGTTTTTTCGAATTCAAAAAAATGTAAATAATTTTACTTTTGAAACAATAACTGATAGTATTCCATTTTTCTCGCCTAATATATCTTTTTTAAGAATATCGAACATGCCAGTTTATTATACAGGTCGTAGAGGATTGGCTTTAAACGAAGATTTATTTGATTTTAAATTGGAAAAATTAAAATCCCGTCCAACCATTTCTTTTAATGCTGAATATCAGAAAAGACGCTGGAATCGTCGAAGACAACGATGGGAATATTATAATGTTGAAAGATATTACGAAAAATATGATTTTTCTGATTTTATAAGCACTATTCGATCTGCATTTGTTAAATTTGTCCAATTTGATCCCTGGCTGGATTTTTATTATGCGGGAAAAACAATTTATTTTGATTTTGAGACTTATGTCGATCGCCCCGGTGTCATTCAAATTAAAATCAATAAACCCTTAGAGCCGGGAATTTATAAAGTAAATGATTCTTTTATGTTTGCGGTAGGAGATAAAAAAAGAATTGCTCAACAGATCTTAGACAATCACCTTGAAATTTACGAGAAGTATAATTTCCGCCCTGGATTAGCATTAATCTATAAACGATTGATGGAAAAATACCCATCTGAGAACTTGGAAAAATTTTTAGTTGAAAATTTTCTTGAACCTTTTGAAAGAAAGGTAATGGACAAAATAAGCTTAGATCGATATTTCGATATATCTGAAGAAAGAATCGTTCTTTTAACCAAAAAAGAGAACGATAATTTTGATATATTTTACTTTGATTTAGAGGAAGATACTGTTGTCCGTCTGACAAATACTGAAGAAGATGAACTTTATCCTACTTTTGCACCAAACGGGAAGAAAGTTGCTTTTGTTCGCAAAAGTAAAAAAAAGTATGCGTTGTGTTTTATGGATAGTCTGAAAGGTCGCGTTTATGTTCTTAATGATGATGTCGGAGAAATCACATCTCCCATTTTTTCCAATGATGGAAATGTGATTGTTTTTGGAAAAATTTTTCGGACCCGTAACAAAAGATTAAATGTACAACAAATTTTCGCTTTTGATCTGGTGAATGATACTTTATTTCAATTAACGAATATTCCTGCTGTTAATAAAGATTATGTTTTTTCTCCAGATGGAAACTCAATTGCATTCGTTTCTCAGTATCGATTCAAATCGATGATTCATTTGATGAATTTGAAAGAAAATAATATAAAGGTAATTTCTTCTGAAAATGTATATGCACGAAATCCAGTATTTTCACCAGATGGGAAGTATATCTATTATGATGGTGAACACTCCGGCAGGAGGGATATTTTTAAATATAGTATTGCAAACAAAACAGACAGCATTGTAGTGGACATAAATTTTAAGAATTATCACCCAGTATTTTCTGGATCTGGCGAAAAATTGTTCTTCTTTTCTGAAGTAGAGGGTGAAAGAGCAATTTTCATGTTGGATAATAAAAGAAATGCATTCAAACGTTTAACATATGCGGAATTGAATGAAGAAATTTTGGAATATATCAAACCGATTCAAAATTTATTGATCGCAATTGTAAGGCATAAAACAGGACCTGACGATTTTGAAGACAGAGTTGTTCTGTTTGATCTAAATGAAAAATTTTCTACAAAGAGATCCATGTTGATTAGAAAGTTAAATGATATTGTGAAAGCTAATTCTAGAGAGAAAGAATATGCTCCTAGAAATGAAAAAGATATATTGAAAACTGCTGAAAAGTTTATAAAACAGGCATTTCAAAAAGACCAAGAAGACCGTATTGAAGCAAGGGAATATATGATATCAGATTTTGATTTATCCTTTCAAAAGGATAAACCTTACAATAGAATTATTGAAATATTCGATGCGAAAGTCAAAATAGATGATTGGAGTTATCAGGATTACAGTAGAATTGATGAAGTAAGGACAATTGTTCATGGCAATCTGGTTGATTATACTGGATTGCGGAAAAAATATCGTGCATATCTTGATTTGCAGTTGACCGATAAGGGATGGAAAGTAGCCGGAATAAAAAATTTGGGAATTTGGTTTTAAAATTTATTCTCATTGAATATGGAAAAATTCCAAGGCCTTATTATTTAGGTAGAACGTTTGCAAGAACACGCTTATACAGGTCTGAGGTAAAGTAAGATATATAGTTGGAATGTATCAAAAGAAAGTATACAGTTAATCAAGATAAAGAGGTTAAATGACAGCCAGTGGGATGAGCTTCAACAGCGAGTGAAGCGT
>WAPZ01000688.1 GCA_015520535.1 Candidatus Heimdallarchaeota archaeon | reverse complement strand
GTTCCATGAATTCCCTTTCCGGTAGTTTTTTCACCTGTTCGAATATTTTGTTGGCCACAAACAGATGCGCTTTCCCGTAAACAAAGTGGGCATAGGCACGTTCTTTTTCATTAACTAGATGAACCAGATGGACCTCTCCACCATTCACTTTTAAACCATTACGGTTCGCTCGACCGGCTGCCTGCACAAGGGAATCGACCGGTGCAAAGTCCCGATAAATCACATCAAAATCAAAGTCTATTCCAGCTTCGATCACCTGGGTACTTACTAAAACTAGAGGAATACCGTTTTTTAGATGGGCATTAATCTCTGCAATGCGCTGCTGCCGGTGCAAGGGCACAATGTTGGTAGACAAATAAAACAGTCGATGCTCAGTACTTAAGTTTTGTTCTATCAAGTGAAAAAATTGAATAGAAGATTGGATGGTATTTAAAATCACGGCATACGATTTTTGCTCATCTAATGCATCTAAAAATTCCTGAGCAAATTCAGATAATTGGCGGGGGTGAGGATCATGGTTAATACATACACGATTTAATTGTTCAAATAAAAGGTTTTTACTTTTTACCAGTTCCACAGTTTTTTGTTCGGGGATAATTAAGGGTTGCGTGGCTGTCATCAGAATAAAATAACTGTGTGCCTTCTCGGAAAGCAGAATCAATACTTCTCGCACCAGCGGCCAGTATTCAATGGGGATGTTTTGCACTTCATCTAAAATAATCAGACTACCGAAAATGTTGTGGTATTTTTTAAGCATTTTATTTTTGTTCGAGATAATGGATTCGAAAAATTGGACAAAGGTGGTTACCACAATTTCCGATTCCCAGCTTTCAGTTAGCAACAACGATTGATCCAGTGGAAAGGCTTCATCACCAGTATGGTAGGCGATTTCGGACAGATGGTGGTGTTTCAATAAAAGGGAAGAATCGCTGGCTAATTGAGAATCCCAATTCTGGATTACCCTTTTAAAAACCTCAAAATTCTGGTCAATAATGCTGGTGAAAGGCAAAACGTAAATAATGCGCGGATTGTAGTTGCGTTCCTTTTGAAGGCGTTTTTTTAATAACAGTGCAAAATTCAACACTGATAAGGTTTTACCGCTACCCGTGGGAGCGGTTAAGGTGAAAAAATGTTGATCAAGGTTTACCGACTGTGCTTGTTCCTGCAGTTCACTAAAAAGACGTTCTCTAATTGGTGAGAGAGGGGATTGCCTGTTTGTCAATTTTCGTTCCACGTAAAGACGAACAATACTGCTTGGAATTGAATGTCGTTTAATTTCTTTCTGTAGTTGAGCGGCATCCCGTTTGTCAGAATCAATCAGAGCAGAAAATAATACGAGACGCTTAAAATTGAATTCCCGACAATTTTGCTCTTCAAGAATTTTCTGATAATAATTGTTTGCTTCAATTAGAAACTGGTAAAAAACTCCATGACCAATGCGCATGTCATGAAGAAAAGATTGTACTGGAGGTAAATAATTGTTAATATTTTTTAAATCTTGATCAATAACTTCACTTTGTTTTTCTAAATCTGGTAAATGTTTTTTAAATAAAATAGTAAACTTGCGCTGATATTCTGTAGCTATCATATCTTTTAAAAAAGGATTGGCCAGATCGGCCAGATTTTTGAGCAAATCCGAAATATTCTCCAGATTCCCGTGGTGATTTAAGATCACATTAAAAAGGAGCAAGGCCTCCAGGAAGGCATCATTTTTTTCACGAAAAACCAAAAAAGCGCTCCAGAAAGCAGACAACAAACTGTGATTTTTTAAGCTTCCTGTGTCGTGGTCATGAACCAGGTAATCCTGAAAAAAAGAAGTGTATTTGCCAAAATCGTGTGCCAGACCCGCGATATAGGCTAAATGAGGCAAAAAAGAATTTTCCGGTAAAGCATTAGCCGTAAAGGTTTGAGCCCCAAGAGCTACTTCCCTTAGATGTTCATAGAGCTTCTTTGAAAAAACGATTCTTCCTTGCTCGTTTTTTTCGATATGGGAGTAAAAGGATACCGTTTTCACTTTAAGGGTGGTATTTTTTTAAGCGGTTCAAAATTTTCGGCTCGGTTCCAATTCTCCAAAATTTCATTTTGGTGCATGATCGCCCATTCCATGACCAAGCCCAATGCCCTTGGTGGTAGATTACCCGCCATTACAGACAAAGTGTCAATCCGAATAACAGCTTCGTATTCGTTGTACTTAGCATGAAAATGGGGTGGATGGTGATCCATATAAAAAATATAAATGACAATCCCGAAAAAGCGACTTATTTCAGGCACTTTTGCGCAATTCCCGAATGATTTCGAAGAGGTCTTTAGAGGATTTCCCAGAAATTTTTAAATACAAAGCGTCAGCGCATATTTCCACTTCGTCATTCCATGCAACAGCGCCACTTTCTGGATGAACGAAAGCTTTTTTAAAATCTTCAGGTTTTTCCCAGATTTTAAACACACCTTTGCCTTTAAGTTCAGACAAATCAACCGTACCTTCGAGACCATCCTCAAATTTTAACCACAATTTGTAATTATTTTGGGGATTTAACTTTACAATTTTAATCATTATAATCTAACCTGCTTTGACTAATAAAAAATAACATTCATTTTTTCCCCATGCAATTTTAAACGGTAAACCGGTGTATTAAATCTCGCTTTAATTTTACCACGATTACGCTCCCACAAGAGGTCGATCAGTTCACCTGGTTCTCGTCCAGACCTGAACTCTCGTCTCATGTGTTCACGAAAGTAGGCAGGGGGTATTTTCTCGCTTAAGTCCAGTGATAAGGAATTTTCTTCGATAGATTCTACTGGTACTACAGAATCTACAGTAAGGGGTTGCTGACTTTCCAGTAGTTCGATTTCTTCCGGCGCGCCCAGCCATTCAATCCAACTGGTAAACGGAGCGCTACCAAAATAGGGCAGGTATTTCATCTGTTTTTGTGTGATTACCTTTTCCAGTTCCTCTCCAAACTCGCTTTCGGTAAATTTCAGGAAAATGCGGTAGGTAACCGGTTCGTGCGGAAAATGAGGTGAGGTTACCAATTCCATGGGAATCTGTGTATGTACTTCCGGCGCGCTCATGTTTAAATGACTGGCCTGTTTGGCGAAAATGTAATTTACAGCTTGCATTATCTTTCTTGGTGGCGTTAATAATTGCACGGTGAGCTCTAAAAACCGTTTACCAAATAATTTGTAATATTCATCGCGTTCAATACCAAATAGTCCGGCAACCATTCCGGTAATTACGGTAGGTGGCGGAAAAGAGTAACTTAACGAAGATGAATTGGCATCGAATTGCCTGAAATGGGCGAACATCCCTTTCCAGTCAAACACCACAATGTTGTGTGCCATAGCGTTTTCCTACATTTTATTTAATCCCGGTAGTTCATCAATGTTGCCGATTAATTTCAAGTTTTTATCATGCCAGACATAAACTTGCGCAATCTGTTCCTGCACATTTTTTAATTCATTTATTAACTGGCTAATATCCAGTTGAATATCTTTAACGGAGAACAATTCCTCGTCTTTCTTATTGTCCGCTTTGACCAGTTTAACCCATTTACGAAAATCGCCCAGAATAAAACCGTCCGAATTGTACTCCACACGCAGATAGAGACGCGGTTCCTGCCCTATTTTACTGCGGGTAGCGTGTAAAGGGATGGCTTTTACAATGGCTTCATCCAACAGGGCAATGTCCTCTTCTTTTAGTTCCGTATTTTTAGCATTGTACCCGGAGATGACGCCATGAAAGGCAATGAGCGAATATTTTACCCGGTAGTCTTTACCTATGGTTCCCTGCTCCTGTGTCTCACCTGAACTGAAATGTGATGTAATGGACTGAGAATCCAACAAGTAAACTTTGTTTAAAGAGTAACCCCAGTTAAATTGAACCGGACCGGTAAAAGCTATGGATTGGCCTTTGCCTTCTAATTTAATGGGCATGGTGGCGCCAAATAGACGGACATCTATTAATTTTTCCAATAGCAGATTTAAATCCTGCTCGGTGAGTTTTTCCAGTTTTTCCCGATTGAGCACCTCTTTAATTCGCCCGGAGGCGTCAACCGTTTTGCCTTTTTCACCTTTTTGCACGTAAAGAGCAAAGCCCTTTTCCTGCAAGTAATCACGAATATAACGTTTCAAGCGTACATCACTCACCAAATTAGTTTGTGTGGCATAGTCCATGCGCGGACGGTTTTCTTCATCCGGATCGCCATTGGGATTACACATTTGTGCATCGTAGATAAATAAAATTTCGGAATTATTCATCTTTGCCTCCTCAAAATTTTAATTGTTTTGATTTTGATTATTGTCTTTAGTTGTGTGTGAACTGATGGTGTTTAAGGCGTATCCACTCAATAAATAGAACACGCGCTCATCGGCGGTCAGGGCATTGCGGTCACCGCTTTCGTACAATTTTTTAGCAGCAGCCCACCATCGTTCCGCATAGCCGATTAATTTGTTGTACTGACGAATTTTTTCAAAAATTTCATTGAACAGGCGGATCACCTTTTCGTCGCTCATACCCTGATAACTAATTTTATCCAGCACCGGTTTGTTGTTTAAATTCGATTTAACCTGAGCATAGGCCACTGTGCCGATTACATAGCCCAGTAGAGCCAGACCCTGTTGTTCTCTGGAATAATTCATCTCCTGCATGAACGCTTTCATGCCTTCAGGATAAAATTTTTCAAGTTCCTGGTCTAACATAAACTTTCCTCCATTTATGAGATTTAATTTTCTTAAAAATAACATAAATAAATTCCACCTTAGGGTATCTTTAACTAAAGCAAGATCAGAATTATTACCTCCGTTAATCTGGTAAATAGCGTAACTTTCAAAATGGTGAATATGAGCCAGTGTTTTGAAAAATCCGTACAAAGTGCGCACATCAATTGGCAGCCCGGAAATAATATTGTAATAAATCTGAAGCACTTTTTTAAATTCCAATAAATCAGCACGTTTTCTTTTTATGGGGATCAACTGGTAAATCTGCTCCAGATCAAAGGTAATCCATTCTGGTAAAAATTTTTGACGGAATTGTTCCACTTCACTTGTGGTTTTTAACAAAGTCAAAATGCGCGAAGGGGGCACATCTTTGATCAGTGTAAGAATTTTAAACGCCGAGTTTGTTTTTTTGTAAAACAGAAAATTCCAGACAAATGGATTTTTTAATAGGCCCTGCTGAATAAAATTTTTCCGAATGGCATCCTTCTCAATTTCCTGGATTTGTTTAATATTTTTAATATCATTAAAAGCCTGTGGAATGTTTTTTAAATTCTGGAATAGATTGTTTTCACCAGGAAAAGCGGAAACAAGTTGGGGAATGATGTACAGGTTAAAACCACCCAGACGGGTGTTTAAATTTTGAGCGATCCAGTTTTCTCCGATCAGAAAATTTTTATAACAATCTTCACATAGTGCAACGGCCTTGTAAAAATTTTTGTGATCGAAATAAGAGGCGAAATTGATTTTATCCACCATATAAAATTTCATTAAAAAGCGCGTGGTATTGCTGGTTACTCTTTTTTCCTGACCGCAAATAGAACAAATTCCAGGTCGGCTATCTTGAAAATTCTCTTCTAAATTTAATCTAATAACAAAACTCTGATATTCAGAAGTTTTAGCGATCGGCTGTGAATTAATTAACACAGTGAAAAGTGTTTCCCTGGGCTTAATTCCTAAATGGCTACAAACCATTTCTTTTAGATTATTAGCGTAATCAACCACATCATCTTTCAATTTTTCATTCACTTCCTGATAATGAACGTTAAATTGTTTTACAAATTGATCATTTAATATTCTACCATACCTGGCATCACCAGGATTTCTTGTTGACATAAAAAATTTATTGACCACTTTTATTATCTGTTCTTTTAAGGGAGAACCATTTTCCAGATATCCTGCCAGATTGGGCAAAGATTGGGAAATCAAATACAGTAAATTATCTGTAGTAGGTGCAAATTGCTTACGGCTCGCTTTTTCATTACCAACATATACAAATTCATTAAGAACTTTCTCTGGTAGTTTTTCTTTTGAGGATTTTAATAACAAAAACTGAACTGCGTTTTTTGTCAGGTCGAAATTTATTCCAACCAAATATTTAAACCTGTCCGTGTTTTTTATTAAAAATGCCAAAACACCTTGTTCCTCAGCCGAGGAAACAATGCGACCGATTTGAGCAATGGCATCATACATGGAACTTTCTCCTTCCTTTCACCCATGCTTCCGCCACGTCACTTACAAAAGAGCGAAGTGGCCATCCGGGTAAAAATACTTACCCGCTAAAATGCCCCGCGTTTTGCCCCTATTATTTTCCAGTAAGGCGAGTTGTTTTTAATTTATAGGTGTGATCGAAATTTGTCAATATTTGAAATGGCTATCTTAAATTTTTTATTCCACCAACTCCCACATCCCAAATCCCTGGCTGTTTTTGGCGCCTAATCCGCATTCGTATGTCACCTGCAAAAGTTCAGGGTCTCCTTCCGCTTTAAAAATTCCGGAGTAGGCGTGAATAATTGTGCCCTTATAGTTTACCGGATGCAACCGCGGTGGTCTCAATGGAATCAGGGTAAAATAGCCATCCCGCTGTGTTTTATATACCAGTTCATACTTTTTTTGCGCGTTTCGAGAGAGTAGAATCGAAAATTCTTCCTCTCGGGGATTATAATAGTACGTCTTCTTTTTCCCATCAGCTTTTTTCAGTGTGCTGTACATCGTAACCGGGGATAACATCCGCAATGTAAACGGTGGTTCCAGAATTACGGGTTGAAATACTTTGATACTTTCAACCGATAAGTGATTTTTGCCTAAAACAATGTTACCCGATTTAATTAATGACTCGGCTATTTCAGGCAGCAACCAATCCACCGGCGAGCTGATTTGCAAATACATTCGCTCTTTAAAAATTAAAAAACCGTTCCCATGCTTTTCGGTGCGCTCCCGTGGTCCACGTAACCGGGAAAACGTGAACAATTTGAAACGGCGTTTCCCGTGGATAAAACCGTCATTGTGCAATTTTTCTGCATGGCGGGGTGTTAAATGCCGGTAAACCAAGGCCTGTACCAGTTCCGGATACCGAAACGGCAAAACAATCTTACCTTTCGGGTCGCTGCTCCGTAGCGTAATTTCAATCCGCATCGTTTCCTACCTCCCCATCCGTACCTGCACTTTGACCTGTTGCCAGGGGACTGCGTCGGGGTTTACGGCTTCGATGCTGCACTGGAGGGGAATGCCCTGCTGCAACAGGCGGCTAATGTGGCGGTTGTCGCTGCGGGGAACGTAACCCAATTGAAATCGCTTCCAGAAAATTGCCACGGCAAATTCGTCCTCGGGGTGATGGGGCTGTGCTACCAGGCGCAAGGTGGCTCCCACCTTCAAATATGGTAGCAGTCGGGGACCGTCATAGTACCGAAATCCCGCAATACTGAAGCGGTTCAATAATACGGATTGGGAAGAAGACGCCCCCAACTCATGCTGGATGCCCAACGCAACCAATATCCCCGGTAATCGGCGGATGAATTCCCGACGCTTCATGTTAATTTCTCCTTTTTGGAGTGAATCCTTAAAATTTAAGGGATATCCCGGTGTTGAACAACCGGTGGAGAGAATTTATGAAAAAAACGCCATGTCGGCATATACCGGCATGGCGTCTGGTTTCAAAGCAATAAATACCAATTTAGCGGTTTTTCTGCACTGCCAGAATTTGAT
>WAPZ01000687.1 GCA_015520535.1 Candidatus Heimdallarchaeota archaeon | reverse complement strand
TTTTCACCATGTTCTGTTCTGTACAATTTATTTATTTGTCAATCATTGTCATCGACGTAGGATTTTTTGCCACCAGCGAGTCTTTTTCTCTTCTACCGTTTTTTTGACGTCATCTAATGTTAAATGCAGTTCTTTGAGCGCTTTATCTATCCGTACTAAATTTTCTGGACTGTCTTCTATTGCTCGAGCTTCTGAACGTGAAATTCTTGTTCGAACTATTAAACGATATAATGCGATGGTTCCATATTTTTGTTCAATCTCATTATACATTTCTTCTATTATTTTTCCCATGGCTTCAACCTCAAAATTATCACGCCTTTTAATTTTATTTATTCTTTTTCATTATCCTTGAAAAATTTTAGAATGTCAGCCTCTAGTCTTTTAAAAATTGGCGAATCCTTGTTTTTTAGGATAATTCGAATTGTATTTCCACCTATTACCGTGGAAAGCTCGAAATGCATTGGGATGACTAATTTTATCAATGTTCGTGAAAACTTGAACTCTTTTAACTCCCCATAACGGCTAAGAACATTTTTTATACCTATTGGCACGTGTTCGACGTCATAAATCACTATTTGATGGAAGCAGTTTTTTGTACGGCGCTTCTTAATTCTTTTCGTACTTATAGGTCTTATTTTTTTTGATGTCATAGTCAATCATTTCTTGATTAAGTTGATGCCGTCAAGAAATACTACATTTACCAAATGAATGTGTGTCTTTTTGGTTGATTCCAGCGTCTTGGAAATGAAATTGGATCCAACCAATGCAACATATCCGAAATCAAACGATCCGGATCATTCTTTGTATCTGTGGGATCTTTCAAAAAGATGTCGGCATACTTTAATATAGTAGGATCATCATAGCGTTCCGTTAAGAGATACGCAACTTGAGTCCAAAGATCTTTTTCCATCGATAAAATAGTTTCAATGCGCTCATTAGGGCTCTTTCCTTGTGTTTGTTCCCAATACCCCTTAATAAAAGCATATGGTTTCATTTTAAGATAAAAATTCTCGGGATTTAAACTAATTATTTGGTAATCCATTTTTTTTAGTTTTTCCACAACGTCTACTGCGGGTTTAACTAATCCCATAAGCCGATGTCTTTCTTTACCTATTGTAATCAAAGAATAATCCCCGTAATTAAGAATTTTGGCTAATAATTTCAGAAGCGGTATAGCTTCAGCTGCGGAATCCGCAGTTATTGCAATCGGCAATCCCACTACCATTGCTGAAATAATCGTGGGCATATAAGGATCAAAAATGTTGAGTAACTCCTCCAAACCAAGAATTTCACTATATGGAAAGGAAACATTTTCATATTTCATTAACAAGAGATTTATTTTTTGTTTCATTATCTGTAGTAGCTCTTCAACTTTAGCATGCGCCTTATTCCCATCACTATGGATCTTTTCCAGTCGAAGCGTTGTCATTTGAAGAAATTGATTAAATTTTTCAACGTATTCAGCAAAAAGATGTTTCGAATACGCTATTGTTTTTAATAAGTTTTTTTCTCCATGAAATACCAGTGCAACGGGAACTTTTTTTCCTGAAATTTCTTGTATGAGAAATTTAGTGCAGATGGCTAACTCTCCCACCACATCAATAATCGAGGCCTCTTTGATTGCTTTGGCATTACGGTTTTTTTGCCAATAAGAATTCAGCCATACTATTACCGGCATAATTTCATTGTTGTTATCTAAGGTGGAATAATAGTAAAAAAAACCCATATTAGTTTTGTAAACGAAAACACTTATATCAATAAACGTTTTGTCAGCAATAATTGCCGTTAATGGTTTGGGTGTCGCCTCTACATGTTGATTAAACTGCGTTACCTTACGATCAATATCATAATTTAAAGAAGTGAATAATTCACTGTCAATTAAATCGGTAGTTGCTAAATAAGCGCGTCCTTTTGTTAAAAAAAACTCTAATATTTCGTCTAAAACCTCTTTTACCGCGTTAACATCTGTATTTAATTTTGTAATCCCAACACACGCCACATCTTCTTTTCTTGTATACACAATTGTATGATTGTGCGTAACAAAATAATCAACCGCACCCAACTTTACATCTTTTTCCATCATACTCTGAATAGCAAATAAAAGTCCCGAAAAAATATCGACTATATTTTTTTGCTCCAGCGAAGCTTCTTGTTTTAGTTCTTCCATCTTATAGTCGTAAATGCGATGATATAAAGGAACACCAGATTTATTAATAATGACTATTGCTTGAAGCATCGTTCACACCCTAAAATGCAAGCGTATTATGGTAAGAATCAATCTATAAGATCTCACCGCATTTTTTAAATTTTTTCTAATCTTATAACAAAAATTCAATTCGCCTTTACATTCGATCATATCCATTAAATCCAATTACTTTGTTCATTTTTTTTAAACCATTTAGGTAGAACATGAGAGATATTTTTTTTCTTCCCCATTTAC
>WAPZ01000686.1 GCA_015520535.1 Candidatus Heimdallarchaeota archaeon | reverse complement strand
GTGTTGTACAATCTTTGTTCAAGGATTTAAGGTGGAGAAACAGAGTTATAGTTATAAATGTGATGGTCTTTCAGTTGGGCCGCTTTACGAAGCATTTTTACGAATGGTCGGAACTTATCGGCACGAATTTGGTTAAAATAGTCGATTGACTCTGGAAAACTCTTTGTTTGACGGGACAATTCGCCTACTAGATACAAAAGTTCTTCTTTAGTAGCAAATGTGGGTTTCTTTTCTTCTTTTAATGAAATTTTTAGCCATTTTAGGGCATTTTTGAGGCATTCATAATATAATTCGCTATTGTGTTCCTTTTCAAAGGTGGCTTGTGCGGCATGGAGCCATGCCAGGCCAATTTCAGATGGTGGTAGATTTAAGTGCTCAAAAATTTTTGCAATTAGAATAAAATTTTGAATACTTCGGTATTTTACCAGAAAATTGACCTCGTGGGTTAACTGACGGAGGGTTTGCATCAATTCGGCTTTAATTTTTTTCTTTGAAAGGGCATGCTTGAAATGGTCACTTTGGCGATTGGGAAATGTGAAGCCACAATAAGGGCAGGCATGGGCAAAAAATTCTGGAATTTCCGTTCCGACAATAATTTTTCTAGCATCAGCGTTTTTTTTCCAGCGATAATAGACGATTTGTGGATAATCGGGAAAATTTTCATTGCACAAGGGACAGACGACTAGATGAGGTATTATTTCTGGCATTTTTTAAATTCAGACCTCCAAGAAGAGTTTACATTCAAAAAAATATCGTGGAAATATAATATAAAAAAATTGTTTACGACTTGTAAAACTCAGCGATAGTTGTAAAAAAAATGAGCACACAACGGCAAAAAGAAATTTTATTCTTAATTCAGAAAAAAAGGGGTAACATTCATTCTTACGCTTGAATTTTATCTAGATGATCTAATAGTTCCTCAATGGTTGTCACTTGAGTTACAGGGACATACATAGCGGATTTTTCTAATTTTCCAAGCGAAAAACAGAATTTTTTTAGTGCGAGGGCATATCCTAACTCGATGTTAGCGCCATTAAACTTCTTTGTTCGGTCATGTGGTGCAACTAGGATCAATGCATCAGCTGCTTCGATTGCCGAAAAATTTTTTTTCGCTACTGCAACGACATCGGGATGTTGAAACCATTCTGGTGCTTCAATTTTAATAATTTCTTTGAAATTTTTATCCCACCATTTTCTAGTAATCTGGTGGCCATGCTTTTCTAAGATGTCAGCTACTTGCTGGACTTTTTCCTTTAGATCAAAACTGCTTGCCAGATAGATTTTCATTCTTAGTAACCACTACTATTTTATATCTAAAAAAACGTCATTGCCGTTATATATAAATGTTTTATGCGTGCAGAATTGCCGACAAAGTTAATTAAAAGCGTGAAAGTCCCGATAATATTTTCAAGCACGGATTCGCAAAAACACCTATGGAACGGGCAGAAGATGCTTTATGTGCCGAAATTTTTCTTGCTGGAGAAAAAAGAAGGAAATTTGAAATAAAAGTCAATCTAAAATTTGTACTTTGTAGGCAAGCCACGTTTGGTGGTCTTTGTCATAACGAACTTCAATAAATACATGGTCACCTTCTTTTAAGACAGCAGCTGTGTAGAAATCATCCTTGGTGGCAACGGAATTTTCTGTCACTAAGACAAAAATTTGATCGGTGTTGTTTTGCAGATAAAGAATAATGGCATATTCGTTTTCCGGTTGCAGTAAAATCCAATTTTTTCGCAAGACTGTCCCATTAGGGATGTAATCTGTTTGTGTTTGTCCACTAATTGTGTCATTTCCCGTTAAGAATCCAATATATGATAAATTAATGGCATTGATAAAACGTTCTTTAAATGTATCTGGTGATTCACCCAAACGTGCGGGTAAAGCGCCGCTAATTCTTGGATTGGCAGCATCTACAAAGACTGCGCCAGCAAAACGATCTGTTCCTGGTTGTTTTTCTATTAACAATGATACCCATAGAAGCAGAGTAGCATTTGCTAAAGAAATGCGATAGAGTTTTGGATAACGGACATCAATATTGCTTAGGCCTGTTTTTTTGGCAATGGCATTAAGATCGCTAAGCGCGGTTTCCGGTGTATTAACGCCCGTGAGCCCACCTTTTGTATAAGAACGCAAGTCATAGAATTGAATGGTATCATTTATGCGGATCCATGAAACAACCGATTCTTTTGTGCCGGTTCGGACTTTAAGGTAGAAATCACGGCCAAACCAGAATTCATTTACTAAGAAATGGTGTGGTTTTTGATAAAAGAATAAATCGAGTTGATTTTGAACGTCGGGTGATGCCGGCAGCCATAAATATCCTCGTGCGGAGGGGTCAATTTTTCCTTCGCGCAAAAAGGAGACAGCTGATAAAATGATGTTGACAAACGTGTCTTGTTGGATGGGCTCGGGAATATTCCGAGAAACACTTTCTTTAAGTGTAAGACGTTCCCACGTTCCATCAGAATGAACTACAATTACTCCGGCTGGAATACGAACACCCCAGCTGGAATAACGGCTCATAGGAACAATCCATGCCGGTTTGCCATCAAGCCATGGGTCGATGAGATAAAATTGGTAGTTTTCGCCTAACACCAGATCGGGCGCAATTTGAAGAATTTGTGTTTCCAGGTTTCTATAGCCGTCAAGACCGGGTGCAATTTTCATTTCTACATATTTGATGGTCGCAGATTCTGGAATGGGATTATCTAAATAAAGAGCTATATATCCCGCCATAAGATTAGTTTTTGGGTTAAATAATGTAGATTTGTAGCGCATGGGAACAATCCATGCGGGTTTACCATTGAGCATTCCAATGGCAGCATAATTTTCTAAAATGGTAATTCGATATGGCTTCGGTGGAGAAGGTAATTTGATAGATTCCACTATGTCTAAAAATAAACTACGATCGACAAAGCGAAAATGATCCAGAGTGACGGGATACGAATCAATTGGTGACTGTGCAAATTCCAAATAGTCTAAACTGTCATGTGCTTGTTGTAAATCAATGAATGTATCATTAATGGGTGGAACAATAAAGCTTGTGGTAAGAAGCAGCGCTAACACAAAACTTCCAACCGTTGTTTTTTTAAAATATTTTAAGGTCGCAAAAGCCACCAAAAAAATTAGAACTGCAATAATAAATGGGATAAAGAGCATTTGTGGCAGAAAGAATGCAAGTCCGATATTTAAATAACTAACAATTGTAAAAACGCCAACCCAAGCGGTTATTATTCCCAATGCCGCATATAATATATCCTTAGCTCTTTCTTTGTCAGAACGTGTTGTTTTTTCTTTTTTAACTTGTTCCAGTGCGGTTTGAATTTTTTTTAATAGTTCTTCATTATTTGCCAGTACATAGAGTACAATGGCAAAAAACATGATGATTTGCAGCCACATAAAAATATATCCATTAATTCTTAATATAAAGACGGGAATTTGAAATGCAATGGCATATGATCTCGGTAACATTCCGAAAAGTAAAAATGCCCATAGTGCACAGATTAGAGAGGTAATAATGCTGTATGATGGCTCGGAAGCTTCTATAAACTCTTTAATGGTAATTGCTACAAGAACGATGATTATAGCGATCGGAAGAGAAATGAAAATGCCGTAAATAAGCCGGAATAAGATGAATTCTGCTTTTGGTTGAACACTTCCGCCGTAACTCGATATAGTTAGATAAAAGAGCGATGCAAGAAAGAGTTCGGCGATAATTGGGAGTGCATAGATTAATAGAAGATGTGTTTTCTTTTTTAATTGCTTTTTGACAAGCAGTTTTCCCACTCCATAAGCAAAGAGTACTAAAATGGCTGCAATAAAAATAGGTGTCGTTAAATAAAGAAAAAATTCCATCGTCATCGGATTTCAACCGTTTTTTTGTTCATTCGAGATTACTTCACCTCGAGTGCCTATTTAAATGTGAGGATTCACGAACTAGTATGGAAAATGGCAATAAATATATAGGTGGACTCGTTACCATAAATGAGTAAGATGTCTTCACTAACTGCTTTACATCGGTTTTATCGTCAAGGAATGTATTTAGAAGCGTTAAATTTAATAAAAAAGGCAGAAGACAATCACAGTATTCCAATGGAAGAAAAATTAGAGTTTAAACTAATTAAGAGTAAAATATATTTTAAGAAGGGCAAATTTGATGTAAGTTGGGATATTTTAAGAAATATAGAACTGCAGGTATCTCAACAGCCTTCTTCGCCTCTCTATATAAAATGTCTTCTGCTTGAAATAGATCATTTGCTACAAAAAGGATTAATTTCAGATGCACGGGAGAGATTAAACAAAAGTAGAGGTTTACTTGAATCTTTAAAAAATTCTCTATCTCAAATGGAATTTTTAGATTTCAATGCGCGAATATGCCTTAAATCCGCTAAAATTGAGATGAATAGCGGTAATGTAAATGCGGCTTTAGAAAATCTCAAAAAGACAGAGGAATTTGCCCAACGTTTACACAATTTTCAGTTGCTAGGCATGACCTATTATAGTCGTTCTAGCATTTATCGGAAACGTGGTGAATTAGCAAAAGCGTTAGAGTATATAGAGAAAGCTGAAACCATGTTTCAAAAAGTGGGGAATAAAATAAGTCTTGCAGAATGCTTGGATTCAAAGGGGATCATTAAAGCCCAAAAAGGAGATTTAAAAGAAGCATTAAGTCTTTTTCTACAAGCATTACCAATATTTCAAGAGGAACGATTATTAGGACCGATAGCTCGTTTGTTAATGCACATTGGAAATGTATATCGAATCATGGGGGATTTAGAGAAGTCAATTGAATATTATGAAGGCAGCTTGAAACTTTTTAAGAAATTACATGATAAAGTAATGGTTGCGACGTGTTTAATGAATATTGGGACTAATTATGGACAAAATGGTGATTTAACCAACGCATTAGAATCATTTTTAGCTGCAAAAAAGATTATCACGGGTGACGAGGGAAAAAGAACTCTGGGCATCATCTTGATGAATATAGGGAATGTCTATTCTCAAAAAGGTGAATTAACCACAGCATTGTCTTATTATCATAAAGGGTTAGTTTTATTTCAAGATTTGGGGATGAAAATCTATGAAGGACAGTGTTTATTAAATATTGGCATTGTCTATCAAATGAAAGGCGAAGAAAAGCGTGCACTGTCATGGTTTCTCAAATCGTATGAATTGTTTAAGAAGACACAAAGTATCTTTCATTTAGGAGAGGCGCTATATTCGATCATTGTAACACTTGTCGATGAAGGGGAGATTTCACAAGCAAAAGAATATTTAGATGAATTTGAAGCCATATCAAAAGCAGAAGAAAGCAAAGTTCTCAGCCAGTTGTATCGTTTATCCAAAGCGGTTGTCATGAAGGGAGAACCAAGGCTTAAATTGAAGTTTAGAGCCTTAGATATCTTAGAACGGCTGGCAGATGAAAAGGTCACCGAAAATAAAATTGTGACAGATGCAATTCTTCATTTGTTAGACCTCTTAGCAAAAGAATTAGAACTGACTGGAAATCGTGAAATACTGAATGAAATCTTCGCTTGGCTAAATTCTTTAGAACGATTAGCGGAGAAAACAAAGTCTTATTGGATTTTAGCAGAAATATATGTTTTTAGGGCCAAATTGTTCTTTTTGGACTTTGAGTTTCATGATGCGCAGCGGTTATTGGCACAAGCACAACATATTGCGGAAAAACATGATTTAAAAAAGCTTTCAGAAAAAATTATGCGTGAAACCGAAGATTTTTTAGCATTAATGGACGATTTACAAATATCACCACATGATGAGCTCACATTGGCGGAACAAATACGAATTGCTGGGATTAATTCTCATCTTCGTCGAATTCTATATCGCCAATTAGATACGACCGAACAAGCAGCGTCTCTTATCGTACCACACAATCTCTTAATAATTTCGAAAAATGGTCCACTTATTTATGAGTACAGATTTTATGAATCTAATTTAGGGGCGCAAATGAAGTCTGACATTATTAGTGGTCTATTATCAGCTGTTAAATCTATGAGTGATGAAATTTTTGGGTATGAAGGCAATATTGAGTATATCAAGCATCAAGAAAATGTTATCGTCTTTAAGGCGGTCGATTCCTTTATCTTTTGTTTCATTTTCAGCGGAATTTTATATATAGGTATACAAGCATTGAATCGGCTAATTACTACATTGTATCCTAATAAAATGCTTTGGAACATGCTGATTGATGTGTTATACGGGAGATTGCCAGCTTTGCCGTCAGATGTTCAAGCACAACTAAATGAGGCGGTGATTCAAGCATTGAATAGATATTTACCAACCGAATAGATGAGGATTTTGTGTAACTAAAGTCGACAGATTGGTTACTATTTTGTGTTCCAATTGTTTTAGTGCCATAATCTCCTTTCTTTCTTTTTTTAATTCGTATTGAAAATAAAGTTGCCTCCATTGATCCATAACTTTTGTATTTATGGATGTACATACCGTCATTTTGGCTACTAAATCATCATCAACAGTGTCGCTGAAATAAAGCTGTGTTATGACTCTATTGACCGAATTTTCGACGATTTTAAGCAGTTTGTTGATATAATAGGGAGGACTGTGCTGTTTATTTTTTGTTTTGCTCTTTAGATAACGATATTGGTGAAGAAAAAGTAATAAGCTTGCCGTTTTTGCGAACAGTGGGATATAATCTTCAAAGCTATTTGGAATTGGCAATTTAGCAATCGTTGCGTTTCGTATGGTGATATCACGAATGCTGTAATTTAAGATGTATTTTTTTACTAAATTATTGACAATTTTGCTGTTAAAAAAAACCACAAGAGCCTTAGCGAACAAGTGGTTGTCCACTAAAAAAAGTATGGCATTTCCATCTGTTATATAGCCTTTTGGCTTTAATGTGACCTCAAAAATATCCTTTTTCATGGATTTAAGATTTGTTCCAAAAAAATACGGAGTAATTGGGAATTCTTGCTCTAATTCATGATCAATATAGCGAAAATCTTGACTTACATATCTATGGGTATCATATTCTAGTTTTAGTGTATATCTATCGATCATTCGGGAGGAGATGCAACGTATTCCTTTTTTTTCTTGAATATAGTCTGCTCTTCGAGGGCGACCCTGGACAACCTTGATTTTTAGTCGTTTGTTGTGACGATTTAGAAGCCTTTCAAATAAATGATCATAATAGAGAGGGATGTAGTCCAATTGTATGCTTTTGTATAATGGAATGAAATATTCTTTTTGACGCATAGTTTTTCGACTCACCGTACGAGTAATAATATAACCTTTCGTGTATTTCATTGGGATTTTTTGACCAAACATGGAAATCATTTCGAGATTTACTTGTGGAAAGGGAAAACCCTCATCTACAATATGAAACAAGTGAAAGTATTTCCAGAGTATACGTCGAGTTTGGCAAAATTGTGGGATTCTCGCAATGCTATTTGGGATTATAAAGCCCCAACATCCATTATTTTGTAATATCATGGCAATTCGTGCCAAAAAAATCGCAGAAATATTCTTGGTTCCCGGACATTGATCTTTTGTTCGTGTAATATCGAACTCACCATATGTGTTTTGGATGATTTTTTGTTCTAAAGGAGTTAAAGTAGCTCCGTAGGGTGGATTCCCAACCAAAATTGGGAGGCCACCGCTATTTTTAAACACCTTTTGAAATTCAATATTCCAATGAAATGGTGTAAAAGGAAAGTTATCTGTAATTCCTTTAAATTTAGCAATTTTGTTAAAAAAATACGGATTAACATGTGAATAAATTATTTTTTTGATAAGAGTCAGTTGTTCACGTGCTTTTATAGGATCTTTGCGATGTATTTCCATAGTTTGGAACAGCACTTTGTTGTAAACTTCAATCGCATCATTAAGGGTATGAAGTGTGGGGTGTTCGAAATCAAACCATTTAAAGGCTTTGGATAATGAGGCTTCTATCGATTTTTTCAATGGACGCTTGAAGAGTTCACATTCTTTCGTTATCCCAATTAAGGCATGACCATGATGAAAATTTTGAAATAATGTTGGTAAGGGGATACTACTGTCTGATGGCACATTAATTTCGCTGAGCAACCATAACAATAGACGTATTTTAGCTATTTTGAGAGCTCGGATGTCCAAATCGATACCATAAAGATTATGGGTTAAAATATTCCATTTAATCACAAATGGATCTATTTTCCTTTGTAAACGTTGATATACATGCCATTTCCACTGATATAGTATTTGTGCTGCATGAATAAGAAAACTTCCAGTTCCACATGCAGGATCTACAATGATTAATTCATCTAAAACGTGAGATAAAAATTCTACTTTCTTTGTAGAAGACGTTTCGATGAATTCTTCCACAGTTGAGAGTGATTGATTGAGTTGAGAACTGATATACTGTGTAAGTGTGACGTTACAGATGTAAGTAACAATATTTTTTGGTGTGTAATAGATGCCTTTCTTCTTTTTTTCTGAAATATGTTTTTTAAATTTGTTGGTACCATTTTTCTTGAGATTATTTTGTTCAAAAAAACCTTCATGATATAAATGTTCGAGAAGATAGCTGAAAACACTTGGCTTTAAGAAGATTTTTTCTTTATTCAGATCTGTGGTAGTGAGTTCGGATAATTCCCACTTAATGTTAATGTGGGATGCGTTAGAAAAGTTTGTTAATAATTCCTCTAGAAATTTGCTGTCAGAGTTATTACACATGTGTTTTTCTTGAACACCTATGGGTGTCAAGTAGGAATTGATATAATTGAGCTGGTTTACTAATGTATCTTTATCTTTTTGGATGGTGCTTTTCAAAGTTTTTTGCGCCATTCTCCATACATATATTCCATCAGCTTCAATTTTTAGCATGAGATTATTTTTTTTCAAAAAAAGTAGGAATAGAGAAACCGTAACGGTGTTGAAGAGCTTTTCCTTTTCTATTGATATGTTTCTTCTGCTAAAGCCGTTAGTTGTGGTAAACAGTGATAACAACTCTTCAACAAAAGTATTCACTTATTTTCTCCCCGGGAGTAATAAAATATGGTCAATATCGCTGGTTTCACTTTGTTCGATAATTAAACGGACGGCTTTAACCACATCAGAGACTTGAAGCATCTTAGAACGATCAACATTGCGACCTTCAAACCATGGCGTTGCTACTGCACCTGGATTAATAGTTGCGGCTTTCACCATGGTTCCTTTTAATTCTTCACGTAAAGCGCGAACCATTGCTTGCACAGCATGCTTCGTTGCACAATAGATGCTGGCTTTGGGGCGCACTTCTAGTCCCAAATTTGATGAGGTTACAATGATTTGCCCCCGGTTTTGTTGACGCATGAGTGGCACGACTTTACGTAACCACAAAAACACGCCTCTGACATTTGTGGAAAATTGTTCATCGAATTGCTCAATAGTTATGTCTTCTAAATAACCGAAATAACCCACACCGGCATTTGCAATGAGTACATCAATACCACCGAGGTGAGAAAGTGCTTGTGTGTAATGACTTTCAACAACGTCGGTATTTCCTACATCACCAACGCCATAATATGCGATTCCGCCCTTTTCCGCAACTTTATTAGCCACCTTTTGTAATCGTGCCTTATTGCGACCTGTAAGAAAGAACTTATGACCGTTTTTTGCTAAGTCCAATGCTATGGCTTCACCTATTCCGCTTGAAGCACCGGTAATCACGATTCGTAATTGCTTATCAAAAGACATTCACTTTTAACCCCCAAAACCTTTGCGTAACATCATTCTATGAATGGATTAAAAGGATTTTCAACATCAAAAGTGCAAATCAAAAAAGTGCATTTCTCCTCTAGGGCAATATTCTTCCAATGAGCGTGAAAAATTAAAAAAAAGAATTAATTGGGAAGTGTTCGTTTAATTAACTGTGAATCGTTTACTTTTGGGTGTTTAACGCTATTTCGCCTAGTTCCCATGTTAATGTGGTTGGTGCATTGTCATAATTAACTTTAAAGATACGTACAATTTTGTTAGATGAATAAAAAGCTTCTTCAAAGACGTTCTGGTAGTCGCGATAGTCTTTGGCAAAGCCAGCAGTGATATTCTTTTGAAGGAAACTATATCGCTGGGTAAGTGAATCGATATTGTCAGGAGTTAAACCGACTGTGAGCAATGCCCACAGTGTGGATTCATAAAATTTGTCTAAGAATTTTTTAAGACTTTTACCAGAGGAGTCAAATTCAGCATAGTCATCTAAGTTAATTTTAACTAAAGAGTTACTTTTGTTAGCAATGCGTAACATCCAAACCGCCTTTGCAAAATCATTGTCTACCCCTTTAAGGCCAGGTACCACGACAACGTAGGAGACATGATAGCGTTTCATGATTTTTAGTGAGACATCGGGTGTAGATAATAATGCCGCCCCGACGTTTCCGATCTGTGTCCGATTTCCCGTGGCATTGTCCACTAAAATGGTGGCGTTAGAATTGACATGAATCCAATACCCATAATCCCACCAAAAGAGTCCAACATCGCGTGTTTCAGACATATGTTCTTTAATCCATTTTGTGGCTTGTTGCCAATCGTTACCCGCACCAAAGTTTCCTTGATCATCTATTACGGGTGTCAAAAAGCTTTGGGGTGTTTTTGCATTATCTTGAATGGCCTGAAAACTGTTAATAGTCACGGCTAAAATTAACACACCAATGATGCTGATAGCAAGGGTTACTTGTTCAGATCCAATTAGCGCACTTAAAGGTCGACGGCGTTTTGTGAGCAGATATTTTTTGTGAAAGATCAAGACGTATGGGACTAGCGTTTCAACCATGGCTTTTGCAGCATAGAGGGAGATTGCGGGGGCAAAAATTAAAATTAAGCGAACCATACTTCCAACAAAATAAAGTGCCGTAAGCAAGAAGACAGTGGCAAGGATATTCATTTCTGTTGGCTTTCGATAGGTATAATAGATTCCAATGGGAATAAAGAAGAGAAGTACACTCACTTCACTGTAGAGTGTGCCCCAACCGACGGTTTGATGTTCAGCTACCGATTTTAAGATCGGTGTTTGGTCTCTGAAGAAGGGGAAAATTGTTGTAAAGAATTTTGAGGCTAAATTTGCAGCTTGTGGATTAATAATGACATAAAAACTGCTAGCAACAATTGTTAACGCACTTAAACTTATCACGCCTTTGAATAATAATGTTTGGTGTTCTGGGGCAATATACGAGCCGTAGACATCATATAGTTCAAAAAGTACTAGTACGAGTAACACTACTGCTGGTCCAAGCACGCCAACAGAGAATAACGAGCCGGCATACAGATTTCTTGGCGTGAGGATCGCTATCAGTAAGAATGTGGTATATGTAAGTCCATAGGTCTTTAATAGGCGATCAGAATATTTTTTTACGAGGATGAGGATGAAAACATAGAGTGTAAGGAGGTCTAAGACGTACAAGTAAGCGCTCCATGTATTTGCAAGAACACCTAAAGAAATACCAGCTAAAAAGCCATCAACAAGACTGTCACGGTTTAAACTACGTGCAAAGAAATAAAGCGTGAGGATAAGACAAAATATTCCTAAGGCTTCATTGTCAAAAAAGCCAACGGTGGAGCGTTGTAGATGACCCGGTGACATGCTGAGGAAAAAAGCAGCTAAGAGACCCACTTTTTCATTTCCAAGCTCTTTACCAAGGAGATAAATGGCTATAACACTTAGTGTACCGAAAACTGCAGGCTCAAAGTATGCAGCTTCTTCGATAGTGAGTGGTATTCCGATGAGGTGTGCTGCATAGTAGATGAGAATTGCTGCAATCGGCGTTCCTACATAAAGGCGTGCACCCCGTGGATAGCCCGTTGGATACCAAGCTGTAGCATCCCACCAACTGAGAAATGCTCCCAAGCCCTTATTCAGAATTAATTCTGCGGATTTTAGTTGAATAAAAGGATCTGTCCCTCTAAACGCAATTTCAAAGTTGAAAAACGGTAATATTCGGACTATAAACGCAATAATCACGATCAGCGCAAAACTTATTTGCCAAAAGATCATTTCACGTGTTATGTGCTCTTTTGCGTATTCGTAGCGTTCTCTGACATCGTCTACAATCCGTTCTAATACTGCGGACATTCTGAAACCTCATTTTCGATTGTTTTGAAGTTAGAATCTTAAAATCTTTAAAAAACCTTCTCTTTTTTTCAATTTTAAAGTTTACTGGTCATTTTTCACTCAATTTCAAATTTTTTTATAATTTTTCGTGTATGTGAAACACGCACGAGGGACTCACGTCTTTTTAAGGAGCTTTTCTAATCTATCCAAGCGTTCTGCCAGTTTCTTGGTATATTCTTCTGTTTTCTTGAGTTTTTCTTCCAAATCTTTTATTCTTGCCTCAAACTTTGCATTTTCCCGCAAATCCTTGAGGTATTTTCGAAGTGGACGTTCAAAATAGGGACTCTCACGTTCAAGTAACAGACTTAACGTTGTTTCAGCCCTTAAATCTCCTAAGGTAGCCAACGCACTGGCAGCACTGAGCTTTATTCGTTCATATTTTTCTGTGAGTGCAATTTCTTCTAATATTTCTCTGGTTTCTTCCTTTTGTTGCTTTTTCTCTGAGAACATTGCTAGTGTAGCCAATGCTTGAAAGGCATCTGGACGTGTGAATTCGGGTGCACCATATAGCACATATTCTTTCACTGTATCAAAATGTTGCACGGCACGAGCTTTCGCTAATCCATATAAAGCGGATCTTCTTACCACATCCTGCCAACTATCTTCTTTTAATGCTTGAAGAAGAAGATTAGTTGCAGATTCTGTTTTAAAGTTACCTAAAGCCCTTAAAATTGAAGCTTTCACAAAATAGGTTGCTTTATTTGACTTATAAAGATTTATGAGTGCCTCTTCTGCGCGTGCTTCCCGATAATTTCCCAACGCGTCGGCAAGATACCGTAGAACTTTTGGGTCGTCTTCTTGTGGTAAAATCTCCAGTAGCTTGTCCAAAGAACTGGGGATTTTCATTTTGCCTAAAGCTTTTGCTGCTTCAATGCGAACACCCCAAAATTTAGCTGATAAAAAGGCTTCTTTCAATGTTTCCGCAGCTTCTGTTGTGTCTTTTTTCCCCAATTCATGAATGGCTAAAATACGGCCAATAATATCCGGATCATGTGTCGCCTGTAATTTAAGCATTTCCATGTCCTTTTTAAACTTTATTTCCTTTAAAACTCGATAATTTGGATCAAATCTCACTAAAACGGGTTTTTGCTCCATCGGAATGACAAACGTTTCATCTTCTTTTGAAACTCTAATCTTAACTGTCTTTAGCGCCTTTTTCGTCACTTCCTCTTTGGTTTCATACCATCCAACTTCGGTTTGAAAGTCAAACAGCGGGAACTTCTCTTTTTTTGTATCTTGCGTTTGCTTTACACGTAACAAACCTATTTTTTGCTTAGAATCATATTTAAACGACACTTCTAATTTTGGATAACCCGCTGAAAATACCCATTGATCAAAGAATTTGTCCAAATTTTTTCCCGTCACTTCCTCTATAGTTCGCATGTAATCAATGGTTTCCACAGTTTTGAAAGCGAATTTGTGTAGATATACGTCTAGCACTTTCCACCATTCTTCATCTCCTACAATATTCCGAATCATGTGATGTCTCCACGCACCACCCGGATATAGATGACTGTCATATAGTTCAAACGAATATTTGTATTTATTTGTCACAATTGGGCGAGCATAACGCTTTTTGACCTCATTAAAGTAATCTTGGGCATTTAAATACATGTCATAAAGAAAACGATCCTTACCATGGTATTCTTCGTTAAAACATGCCTCTAAATATGTTACCATCGCTTCTTTCAGCCACGCATGAGACCAATGTTTGATAACTACCAAATCACCAAACCATTGATGTGCTAATTCATGTAATGCGGTATCATCAATCAAGTGTCCGGCATCTTTAGCGGCAATTTCATCTAACACACCGTGTTCAGCCCAAAATGTAATACTGGTATCTTCCATGGCACCTGAAAAGAACTTTAGCGCTACTTGATAATATTTTGGCCATGGATATTTATACGCTAGTTTCCGATTGAGGAATCGGATCATGTCTGGTGTTCGTCCAAAACTTAATTTCAACTGCTCCGGTTTGACGCGTTTTTCGGCAAAATATTTAACGGGAATGCCGTCTACTTCTCCGGCATCATATACGGAAAATTCACCTACGGCAAAGGCGATGAGATAACTAGGATGCTTTTGATCTAATTTCCAATAATATTTAATTTTATCGTCCCCAACTTCTTCTTTTTCAATTAAAATGCCATTTGAAAGTACCTCTAATGGTTTTTTCACCGTCATAATGAGTTCGGTTGACGCACGGACTTTTGGGGCATCAATGCATGGTAACCAAAAACGCGCTAATTCCGTTTCTCCTTGCGTCCACGCTTGTAATGGCCAATTAGGATATTTTTCATCGGGTATTACGAAATGAAGCCCCAATTTAGGATCTTCCACTTCGTACTCAATGGTTACTTCTGTGGTTACCCCTTTTGGAATTTTCTCCGGAAAATAAATACGAATCTTATTTTCAACTTTATCATAATCAAAATCCAGTGGTGTTCCTTTTTCGGAATACACTGATACATTTTTGAAATCAATAGCATCAAACGCAACCTCATCAGCTTCTGGACTGACAGAACGTAGATGATGCGTCACTTTTCCCTTAAACCATTTTTTCTCAATCTCTAATTCGGCTTCGATTCTGATATGATCCACATCAAACGTCAAACTAGGGGGATAATGTGGCTCAGCACCCGGTAATTCAAATTTTTTCTCGCCATCATACACTAAATTTGAACCAATAATGTCTTCAAAATGCGGCATTGCTTCTTTCCACCATTTTTATTCCTAAAAAACTTCTAATAACCACTTAAAATACAAGTTAATAAACATGGCAAACTTTATAAATTAACTGAC
>WAPZ01000685.1 GCA_015520535.1 Candidatus Heimdallarchaeota archaeon | reverse complement strand
ATTTTATCATGTGTCCGTCAATTTAAAAGAGTTCTCACATGTCGGAGTTAATTCGCTCTATGAAAAGATCTTTTAACTATCGTAAAGAAGTGAGAATTAGAAAAAAATCGCTTAAAAGATGGGCGTGAAAAAGAAATGGACAAACAAGAGTTAGATGCACTTAAAGAAAAAATAATCGGAGTCTTAAATACCATTTATGATCCCGAAATTCCTGTACCCATTTATGAATTAGGCCTTATCTATCGTTTGGATCTTCAACCACAAGATGACGGCGTAAATGTAGAAATCGATTTTACGCTTACCGCAGTTGGCTGCCCTGTCGGACCAATGATCATGGATGAGATTCGATCGAAAGTCAAAGAAGTTGAAGGCGTCAAAGACGTTAAAGTCAATCTTGTCTTCAATCCGCCGTGGACACCGGATAGAATGTCAGAAAAAGCAAAAGCTTATTTGGGTATTGCTTAAAAACAAACCAATCATAAGTTTTCTAAAAGAAAATTAAATGGTTCTAAGGTTTTATGTTCAAGTGCCGGATGTACCAAGAAGAAATTAACAGGTCTCGAAAAAAGTTGCTCTGTCGGGAAAAATGAACTAAGTTCTTCCACAAAATCGCTATAGGGCGAATCATCCTTCTCCTCTACTTTGGAAATATCTTCGTCTTTAACAACTAACATAAATGAAATGGGAGCATTTGGCGAAATTTTTTGAAACCAAGCCTTATACAATTTTTTATATTCATCCTTCAACTGAGAGGGAAGATTCGGAAAAACCAACAAAATACCGTCATATTGACGAAGCGATTTTTGTTTTAACGCCTCTTGAATCTCTAAAAACTCGATTTGAATCACATTATCGTAAAAAGACGCCGTTTTTTTCTTTTTATTATATAATGAAAGATAGTCAAAAAGCACCATGACTAAATGATAGAGGAGAAATGATAAGGACTCCGTACCAGTTAAAAGGGCATTAAATTTCTTTTTTCGATCTTTAAGTCTCTCAAATATAGCTACAACATGTGTGGCATTAACTAGTTTGTGGACACGCTTGGTGATTGTCACCATACCACTTTTTTCTTCAATGACAAATTCTTGTGCCACTTCACGAAGCGAATCACGCACATGACGGATTAAATCCTCGTTTATCTGCTCAATGGAGGTAATCTCGGAAAAAATCTTTTTTAATGCCACTTCAAAATAATATCGCATAAAATTGAATGTTTGTTGCTCATTTTTATGAACAAATAATGTCAATAACGTGTTTGCTTGTTTATTTAGGCGTGGATCTTCTAGCGAGGTATCGGTGACTTTAAAGGAAAAGATGTATGCTAACCAATCCGGTAAATCCATTACCGGAATGGGGCCAAACAAACCCGAATATTCATAGATGTAATGCCCCAACACGTTGAAATAGCCAGCAGATAAACGAAACAATAAGGATTCAAGTTCTTCCGGTGAATGCTGTTCCGTTAAGGGATATAAGTCACTTAAAATAGGTTCTGGTCCCATATCTGAGACTTTTGTAAAAAATAACGGTAATTTCATAACGATCACCGCGATTGTGAACCACTGATAGCCAGCATTCTATTTAAATGCTCGAGTTTTCACGTATTTATTTGTTTTCTTTGAGAACTCAGCACACACAAGTGATTATTTAAATTCTCAAAAATTAAGCGTTCATGAAGAATTTACGGAGGTTTTCTCATGAAAATCACATTAAGTGTTATCAAAGCAGATATCGGCGGATTTCCGGGTCATGTTTCCGTTCATCCGGATTTAATAGCCACAGCAGAACAAAAACTCAAAGAAGCACAAGAAAAGGGCCAAATCATCGATTTTAAAGTGTTAGCTGCTGGCGATGACTTGGAGCTCATTATGACACACACGAAAGGAGTTGACAATGAAGAAATTCATAAATTGGCATGGGACACTTTTTTAGCAGGCACTGAAGTAGCAAAAAAACTCAAATTATATGGAGCTGGACAAGACCTACTAGCAGACACCTTTTCTGGAAATGTAAAAGGAATGGGCCCGGGTGTTGCCGAAATTGAGTTTGAAGAACGACCCAGTGAACCCGTTATTATCTTCATGGCAGACAAATGTAGTCCCGCAGCGTGGAACTTACCACTATTCAGAATTTTTGCCGATCCTTTCAACACCTCAGGCTTAGTAATTGACCCAAAAATGACTGACGGCTTTAAATTTGAAATTCATGACATCAAGGAAAACAAACGCGTCTTTTTGAAAACACCAGAAGATACCTATACCATTTTAGCTTTAATTGGAAATACAGCTCGTTATGTAATCAAATCAATCGAGAGTGTGACGTTAGGTATTCCGGCAGCAGTAGCGTCAACTCAACGATTGGCATTAATAGCTGGACGATATGTCGGTAAAGATGACCCCGTGCTTATAGTTCGCGCCCAAAATGGGCTGCCTTCTGTAGGTGAGATCACTGAAGCCTTTGCATTTCCACATTTAGTTGAAGGCTGGATGCGCGGCAGCCATAATGGCCCATTGATGCCTGTAAGTTTCAAGCATGCGCGCCCATTGCGCTTTGATGGACCGCCACGCGTTATTGCTGCCGGTTTTCAATTAGCTGAAGGCAAACTGCACGGACCAGTCGATATGTTTGATGATCCAGCCTTTGATCTCGCCCGAACAAAAGCCTCAGAAATTGCCGAATATATGCGTCGCCATGGAATCTTCGAACCTCACAGACTTCCAGCCGATGAAATGGAGTATACCAGATTACCTCAAGTTCTAGAAAAACTTAAAGGGATTTTCGAAGATTTAGAATAAATTTCCTTTTATCTCCTTTTTATTTTCATTTTAAGAGGCATACAGGAAAAAAACGAGTGAAAACGTTGAATTTGGT
>WAPZ01000684.1 GCA_015520535.1 Candidatus Heimdallarchaeota archaeon | reverse complement strand
TTTCGATCCACAAGTAGAAAAATTCTTCTCAAAAACAGAAAACTGGCTCAACGAAGAGACCTTTAATCAAATTCTAGATACAGCCCTGGATCAAATTGTCAATAAAAGTGTTGACGCGGTTTTGGAAAAGCCAATGGCTACCCCTTAGTGCTGTATAACATTATTCTCCTCTTATTTTCTTTTTTATACATTGAAGAGAAGCACTTATGACAAAAAAATCACAAAAATAATGAGTTTTCTTTTTTCCCGCACCTCTCATACTTGCATTTCATATTTCAATTTGCTTTGTTTTTTGCACATGCGATGAAGATTGAATTCTACTTTTTTACAGTTTTTTTTATTTTCACCGACACAAACGATACAATTAAAAATTCATAAAATTTTGTAATTTTTACTAATTTCAAAACGAAAGAGTGAGAAAATAGCGGAAAAAACCCGTCTGCATCTTAAAGAAAAAAATTTATATGGCTGTTTGAAAGGTTTAAATGAGTGTGGCAGTGGTCATTTTCAGTTAATGCCTTATTAACGATAGTTACAAAGGAATGTGTGCCAGCAGATTGAGGAGAATATTTTATCTATCTTGTTTTTATCGTTTGCATGGTATTGCAAAATGTAAACGAGACTTTAGGCAAAATACTTTTTTATTGTCTGCGTTAGGAAGAGATAAAGGATAAAACATGCTTCTTTGAATAAAATGTTGAAAAATATTGAACATCAAATGTGTTAATTATTATTATGCAAAGATTGGGCGGTTTGACGGTTAGATTAATTCGATTGGGAAAAATAAAAGAAATAAAAGTCCACCAAAAGAGAAGCGGAGTATGAGGTAAACGTAATGTTAGTTTCACAAATTAAGAAAATCGGCAAAATTAAGTTTGGCTTGCTGTCTCCAGACATCATTCGTAAGATGTCCGTCTGTAACATCATTACAGCCGACACTTATCATGAAGATGGCACCCCCGTCGAGAATGGTCTTATGGATAGGAGATTGGGGACTATAGAACCTGGACAACGCTGCAGAACATGCGGGAATCAAATTGGAGACTGTCCGGGTCATTTTGGTCGTATTGAGTTGACGCGGCCAGTTATTCATGTGGGGTTGGCAAAAACTGTAGTTTTCAAGTTATTAAAGATTACATGCCGAGAGTGCTCTCGAATACGCTTAGAGGATCGAGAACTTCGGCGATATTTTTTGAAATTACAGTCTCTTTCCAATTTTATGGAAGATCGACAAAAAATCATTGATGTGGTTGTAGCAAAGGCTAAAAGAGTGATGAAATGTCCTCATTGTGGCGCCGAACAATTTAAAATTAAATATGAAAAGCCGACGACCTTTTCAGAAGAAACACCGGAAGGATTAGTGAAACTGAGTCCCCAAGAAATAGCTCAACGTTTTGAAAAGATTCCAGATAGTGACTTAATGGTTGTAGGGATTGATCCGGAATATGCACGACCGGAATGGGCAATTATAACAGTATTACCCGTGCCGCCGGCGTCTGTTCGTGCTTCAATTACGTTAGAATCTGGTATTCGTAGTGAAGATGATCTTACGCATAAATTAGTGGATATAATTCGTATTAATCAGCGTTTAAGAGAAAATATAGAGGGTGGAGCGCCGCAACTTATAGTAGAAGATCTGAGTGAACTATTACAATATCATGTCACCACCTATTTTGATAATGAAGTTGCGGGAATCCCACCCGCACGGCATCGTTCTGGAAGATCATTACGAACGTTAACTCAACGTTTAAAGGGGAAGGAAGGGCGCTTTAGAGGAAATCTTTCGGGGAAGCGCGTTGATTTTTCAGCTCGTACTGTGATATCACCGGATCCGTATATTTCCATTAATGAAGTAGGAGTTCCGGAAGAGATTGCAAAGATTTTGACGGTACCAGAACGCGTTACAGAATGGAACATAGAAGAAATGAAAGAATTAGTAATCAATGGTCCCTCAGGATATCCCGGTGCAAATTATGTGATTCGACCTGATGGTAAGCGTCGGGATTTACGGTTCGTAGAATCATTGCAAGAAGCTGCAGAAGAAGTTGGGCCGGGTTATACGATCGAACGCCACTTAAGAGATGGAGACTTAGTTCTTTTTAACCGACAGCCATCATTACACCGTATGTCAATTATGGCACATCAAGCTAGAATCATGCCTTATAAGACGTTTAGGCTTAATTTAGCCGTGTGTACCCCATATAATGCTGATTTTGATGGCGATGAGATGAACTTACATATTCCACAGAGCGAAGAAGCACGTTCAGAAGCTCGAGTGTTGATGTTAGTTCAAGAACAGATTCTTTCGCCACGGTATGGTGGTCCAATTATCGGGGCGCTTCATGATTATGTATCGGCAGCCTTTCTTCTGACGTATAAAAAGACACTTTTGACGCGTCAAGACGTCTGGCAATTGTTAATGAGCGGTAACTATCAAGATGAACAGTTGTTCCCACCTGCCATTGAATATCCAGTGAAGAGATGGACCGGAAAGCAAGTTTTTAGCATGTTATTACCACCCGAAGTGAATATTACCACGAACACTCGCAAATGTGTGAAGCATGAATCTTGTGATCGAAAAGAATGCAATTATGACAGTTATTTGCGTATACGAAATGGTATAATACTGACTGGGTATATAGATCGTCGTGCAATCGGTGCCGATGAAACGGAAAGTCTTCTTCACCTGGTGGTAAAGGATTTAGGGAGTGAAAAAGCGCGTATCTTTATAGATTCGTTTACACGTGTGCTTTTAGAGTTTATAACCCATAAAGGTTTTAGCATTGGTTTCCGTAATGTAGTGTTGCCCGCAGAAGCACGAGAAAAAATCAAAGACACTTTACATGAAGCAGAAGAAAAGGTAAATGCCCTAATTCGTGAGTTCCATAATAAAACGCTAGAACCCAGTCCCGGAAGGACGTTACGTGAAACGTTAGAAGATAGAATCATGGAAGTGTTGACAAAAGCGCGAGATGAAGCTGGAAGAATTGCAAGTAAATATTTCACCATTTCCAATTCAATGATAGTAATGATTAAAGCTGGTGCTCGCGGTTCGGATTTAAACGTAACACAGATGGCGGCGTGTGTTGGTCAACAGTCTATTCGTGGACAACGTGTGTTACGCGGCTATCGCAAGCGTTCTCTCCCGCATTTCAAAAAAGGTGATATTACGGCATTTGGACGTGGCTTTGTTCGTGCAAATTTCAGAGACGGTCTTACACCTTTAGAGTTCTTTTTCCATGCGCAAGGAGGACGTGAAGGGTTAGTCGACACTGCCGTTCGAACGTCAACGAGCGGATATCTTCAACGACGGTTAATCAATGCATTACAAGATCTTACAGTGCATTATGACGGGGTCGTTCGTTCCCCAAGTGGTCAGATTATTCAGTTGAAATATGGTGAAGATGGTATCGATCCGATGAAATCTTTCCATGGAAAATCGGTCGATATAAAGACTATCATTGAAGATACATTATACGAATATGGTATAAATCCCGAAGAATTCGAAAGTGAACCTTGGTCAGAAGAGCAGATAAGAGAATATGTCAATTCCTTTGACGTTCTTCCGATTAAAGTTCGAAATGACTTAGTAGAGGCTATTTTACAATTAGAAACCTCCTTACAAAAGCAAAAAATTGTAGAAAATATCACTATCAACACCATTGATGCCTTTACACGTGCACAAGTCGATCCTGGTGAGGCGATTGGGACTGTTGCAGCTCAGTCAATTGGTGAGCCCGGTACCCAGATGTCACTTCCCGGTACTGAAAAAGTTCTCATAAAAATGGGGAATATCACAAAAATAACACCAATAGGACCTTTTATAGACAGTTTGTTGAATCGATTACCAGCAACAACCCATGTAACATCAGCACATGGCTCAACAATAGCTGATATACCGGAGAATCTAGAACTTTATGTCCCCGCCTTAACCGACAAAGAAAAAATAGAGTGGCATCGTGTGATTCAAGTAAGTCGTCATCCACCAAATGGTAAATTACTAAAAATAACCACGAAAACAGGTCGTACAATTATAGCAACGTTATCACACTCTTTTGTAGTAAGAAAGGAAAATAAGATTCTTCCCATTAAAGGGCGAAACCTTCGTATTGGTGACCGCTTACCAATAGTACGAAACTTACCGTCAGAAAATCCCCTTCGTGCCATACCATTAGGCTTAAATGAAGCACGACACGATCAAGTTTCACCACCGACTAGTAAACACGCTGATACTGGTCTCTCACAACATACAATATCTCACGCACCAGATACCGCATACCTTCAACCAGAAATCCTTGATCCATCAGATTCCAATATATTCGGAACTATTACGACAGAAACCATATCACCACTTTCAGAAGGACAAATTATGGCTAGCCTTCCAATAACCGATGTTCCTTCGGTGACATCAGTAGAAGATCAAGAATACATAGAATTAGATTTTATAACGGGATGGATAATTGGTCACTATCTTCTCAATGGATCAACTACGAGGGACAAAGTTATAATTAAAGACTTAGATGACATGTTTGTTTCGAGAATCAGAAACTTTGCAGAGAAGTATCATATCACATATAGATTAGAACCTTCGGCCGTCGAAGAAAATAAGGTTACTGTCCATTTTGATTCAAAAGGCTTGGCGACATTTTTAACTCAACTGAGCGGCGTATCTTATGACAAAAGACGCATCCCAGATTGGAGTTTAAATGCAAACACAGACTTTATTACGGGATTACTTCGAGGTTTGTTTGATTTAGCTGGAAAGGTAAGAATACAAGAACATGTAGTTAAGATAACACTATCATCAAAAGACTTAATAGATGGCATTTCGCTGCTTTTGAGTCGTCTTGGTGTTTTGACACGAAAAGAGAAGAGTAATAAAGAGAAGTACAGTCTTATCATATTACCACGTTACATTCCGCGCTTTTATGAGAAAGTTAACACCGATCTTGCCGATAAAAAAGAATCTTTGCTCAAGATGATCGAAAACGTCGAGAGACGCCTAAAAGCGCCAGTTCAATCCGTAGCCGATGAGTTTGACGACGTTATTCCGGGTATTGGTATGGAATTACACCGCCTTCAGCAAGAATTTAACCTTCCAGACAGTGACCCCTTGGCAGAAAAAATCCGAACATATACAGAAAGACAAGAAATTCAAGCAAATGAATTAGAACGAATCCTAACAGCCTTTAAAGAACTGACATCGCAGAATGAAAAAGAACTTGAAGATTTAACACAACCCCTAGAGCAAGCGCTGAAAAGTGATGTTTTCTGGGACGAGATTATCAAATTAGAATTGGTTGATTCCCCAACAGAACATGTGTATGACTTCAGCGTCGACAAATTTGAGACCTTTGTGACGGCGGAGGGCATAGTCACCCATAATACCTTAAAAACGTTCCACTATGCTGGTGTACGAGAATTCAATGTAACACTTGGTCTTCCACGTCTATTAGAAATTTTAGACGCACGAAAAAACCCCTCCTCGCCCTTTATGAAAATTTATTTACTTCCACCGTATAATAAAGATCGTGAATTAGCATTACAAGTCCAGCGCCGTCTTGAATTGACAACGGTCGAAACAGTCTGCGAATCTTTTGAATTAGACTTAGCACAAATGCAAATAATCTTAAATCTAGATCAAAAATTAATGGAAGATAAAGGAATTACCGTAGACTTAATTACAGAAAAACTCGAAAAGAATATCAAGAAAGCAGAGATAACCTATGATTCCGAGTACAATGAAATCGTTATCGATCCAAATGTCGATCAGCTTGATGACCTCTACAAAATTAATGAAAAAGTGAAACAAATTGAACTAAAAGGACTAAAAGGACTTACACGGGTCATGGTTAAAAAAGAACAAGATTCAGATGAATGGGTATTACTTGCAGAAGGATCAAATCTTTCCGGCGTCTTACGTGTCGAAGGTGTGGATCCGGCACGGGTCTATACCAACAATATTTATGAAATTCAATTAACGTTTGGTATTGAAGCCGCACGTCAAGCCATCATTGACGAAGCACAAGAAGTTCTCAACAACCAAGGACTCGACGTTGACATCCGCCATATTATGCTAGTAGCAGATCTAATGACCTACAAAGGCGAAGTTACTCAATTAGGCCGACATGGTATTAGTGGCGAAAAAGAGAGTAGCCTAGCGCGAGCCTCATTCGAGGTCACCGTTCGACACCTCTTGGATGCTGCCACTGCCGGAGAAGTAGATCCATTACGCGGTGTTACTGAAAACGTAATTATTGGACAAATAATTCCTTTAGGAACAGGTATCGTCGAACTAATCATGCAACCTGGTATGCCTGAAGCCGGAACATGGGAATCCGAAATTGACATGGAATGGCTGAAAAAACTAGAAGAAGATCTTAAAGCCGAAGAGAAAGCTGAAGAAGAGGAAGAAGTTCCAGTAGTAGAACTAGAGGAAGAAGAAATTGAATTAGAAGAAGAGGAAGAGGAAGAGCTACTCCCCGGAGAAGAGGAAGAAGTCGACGTTTTCGAAGAAATCGAGCCCGGTGATGATGAAAACATCTAATATTTTCTTCTTTTTCCCTTTAATTTTTTAATTTTTCTTTCAGTCAATTAACATTTTGATAAATCTCAGTTCCATCAACTGCTATTTGTAAAAAACCAATAACAATCTCTTTTATCAAAGATCTGAGGTTTTGTTGAACTGTAGGCGTATCTACAATTGGAACCGCCCATAATGTGATTGTCTTATTGAAAAAGTCAATATCTTCTATAAATCCGACACCAATGCATGAAAAAGACGCATCTAGCAAGCCAACATAACGATTCTTGAGTTGTTCTAAGTTTTGAATTTGTCCAAAAAGCGAACGCATATGGATTTGATCCAAATCCAGTGTCAGTAACTGCGATTGTTCACGTAAGGCTCTGAAACGAGATGTCCTCATTTCGTAACGGACATTTGCGCTAGTTTGTTTTATGTGTGGTGGAATAACAAGCTGATTTGCACTGTTAAGCGCAGACACAATGTTATATAACTCATCCGCATCGGGAACCGGTACATGACCATTCGTGCGAACAAATAATTCAATTATATTTGGTTGCAATACAGCAATAATCATATTTTTAAGAAATAATGCTTCATGACCGGTAACATATCCCGAAGTATCGATTAATAGATGTACATTGCCATACCTCGGATTTTGTTGAAGAAATGTTAAGAAATTCTGCAGTCCAGTCAAAATATCAAAGACTCGACCACGTGGACTTTTAGTTCCAATGAAATAGTTCCATATTCTTTTAACTGACGGCGGTAAGCCGATTTCAACGATTTCAGCGGCCGAAAGCACACCTGGAGCCACCAACTTGTTTTGTCCGACGTCTAAGTCTAAAAGTACAATTGATGCGGATGGATTTTTTCTTTTCAAGGCATTTGCTAACGTATATAGAAACGTTGATTTGCCAGAGGCAACTGGGCCAATTGTAAGAAGACGTAATGTTTGTTTTTCAGCGAATTCGAGCAAATGTTTGATTTCACGCTCCCAGTCCGGTGGTGTTAGTGAAGTGGGATGGATTTCAAAAGAAACAGAACTGGATGATGTAATAGAAATTTCAGCATCTTCAAGAACTTCAAACGGAAGAAAATCGACTGAATACAGTTTAATTACCGCTTTTTCTTTGAATTCCAAGCCAAGGGAACGTAAAAAACCGCGATGAACCACGATTTGATGTGCTCCGCGAATTAACAGCCCATTATTTTTTGCTATTTTATAGGAAGTCAAAACAGAGCGTTTTTCATCAACCGGCAATTTAATCACAATTGTAATGCCATTATTACAAAAAATAAGGAATATTAGTCAGATGGGGTGATGTCAATATCTTTTAGTTCTTTCAAGAAGTCCCATTCTTCTAGTTTTATGTTAAGGATGATATCTTCACCATTAGGACATTCAAGCCGCATGACAAGCATTCGTGGGGTTTTTTGAAGCACTTCAGGCCGTAAACATTCTTTCTTAAATTTTTCAATTAAAAAATTTACATAAGAATCAGTAATAATGTTTAAACTTTCTTCGACCAACTTTTGTGCTTCTTCGGTTGGATACACTTGCACAACTCGGCCTTTTCTGATTAAGGTAACTAAATCAATTTTTTTAAGACGGTTAAGATAATAACGAACCGTATCATGATGTAAATTTACGGCTCGTGCAATATCCGATTGTGAGCTCCCCGGATGTTTCAATACATAAAGAAAAATATTGCGTGCATTCTTTGAATTGAGGGTATAGATGAGTCGTTCGACATTTTCAGAACGCATGCCTTTTGGATAATAAATACGTTTTCCCGCCCATTTGAAGGATCCTAATAGACCAGATTCCTCTAACTTCTGCAAATGCCAGTTTAATGTTCCTTGAGGAAGTGATAAGACATTGGATAACTTATAGAAGTAATTGCCGGGACTTTCACACACAATGGAATAAATTTTCCTTCTAATAGGATGTAATAGCAACGTTTCAGTTGTAGATTCGCGGCTGGTTTCCACACGAAAGCCTCCAAAAAAAATCTCCAGAAAACTTATCAAACTCTCAAGTGGATAGAGATAATTA
>WAPZ01000683.1 GCA_015520535.1 Candidatus Heimdallarchaeota archaeon | reverse complement strand
GGTTACCACCCTCAAGTGCCGACGCTATAACCATTAAACGAATCCGTTAAGCTTCGTTTCAGCATGACAAAAAGGGGTAAAAACTAAAAAATACAACGTTCAAGAGAGAGTATTTGCGCATTGAATTCCTTAATAAGTAATGATCTGAGCACCTGTACTTTTGTATATGCCGAAATTTTTCATCGCCTATTAGCAGTATTTTGTTCCTTAATTTCTTTTAAAAGAGATTGAAGCCGTTTTTCTTCCAATAACAGTTGTTTTAGTTCAATTGCATCATTTTCTGCTTCTTCTAACACCCCATTTTTCGCTTTTTCTAAAAAAGCTTGGGGTGACGATTCATTCCATTTTATGAGAATTTTCTCTATTAACTCATGAATTCTATGAAGCTTAAAAATAATTAGTTCTTCTGCCAATGTTTTATCAAGAGTAACAGTTGTATCCATTTTTAACGCCCCTTTAAATCGTATCACTCGATTTTAGTAAAATTTTCCTATTTGCTTCTTACTATCCATCCTTTTTAAAAGATATCACTTTTTTCAGTAGTTCCGTAAGTTCACCTTACAGCGCAATTTATGCGTACTTAAGGAATAGAAATCAAACACGTAAAACAAATGGGTGTCATTGGTGATACTGTGATTTGATATTACGTAATTACAATAGTGTCTCTTTCTTTTTTTTCGGAGAATAGTCGAACTATCTTTAGTATATAGTGAAAAGCAAAAGCATTTGACCATGTGAGGAAGGATGATTGGTGATGGAAGACTAAAAAAATGGCTTTTTTCCGCAGAACATACCCATAGAAGAAGTGAAGAACTTTGATCGCAAAGAAAAGATGAAAAATGCTGAATTCAGCCTCATACAAATCAACATTAGATTAGACAAGACCCTCCACCCACTAAGAAAGTAGGTGAATTCCTCTATTCAATAAATACCAATAACTTTTTTGTAGTTCCTACGCATAGCGAATTCCATCTTATCCAGATAGTGTACCATTTCCATTTAGAGAATGCAATAATCTGAGCTGGTATGTTCCACATTCAAATCTAGTTCAGACGTTGTGTAAAATATCTGTATCTTCATCGTATGGGTCTATCTGGATGTGACTAATATTTTGGGATTAACTGGCGTCTAGTAGTTTTTGATTTCGGTGTTCTTTCTTTTCGTGGGATAGTATAGCGGTTCCGGCAATGAGTGCCCCAATGGCGGTTACAATCAATAAAACAACTAATGTTGAGACAATTCCTAGCTTTTCAAGGATAAAACCGCCAAAAAAAGTAGCTATAGTTGCAGAAATTCTATATAATGTTGGATCTAAGGAATAAATGCTAGTTCGATTTCTATCAGGAATTACTTCTATGTAAAATCGCTGTTCTAAAACGTTACTGAGACTGCCGGGAATGGAAAAGAGAAAAAATGTGATAATTACAGCCATATAGGGGAATAATTGAAACTCAGGTGGTGGCGGAATTACAACTAGCAAAAAAAGCATCATGATGAAAAAAAGCGGGTTAATGATAATTTCCAGCCATCCCAACACGGCTAACGGACGAGAAAGCCGTTTGGCAACGCTTCCCATCAATCCCGTCATTAACGCTCCCGTAAGAAAAATGGTAGATCGTAAAAGGGCAATGCGGCTGTCCGAATGTCCACTATAGGCTTCATAGAATGGAAAAAGGATGAAATTACTCCAGATAGCCATTGCAGCAGCAATAATTGTAATTCCTAAGAAAAAGTAGAGTAACACTTTTTTCTGGAAACAAAAGGCGACACCTTCTTTCAACAATATGAGGTATTCCTTAATCGCCGCTTTTTTGTTTTCATAGGTTGAATTCTGAGTTGGTGATTCATTAACCACTTTAATTAGGAATAAACTAAAAACTGCCAACAAAACGCTTTGTGTAAGAAATACAAAAGTACGACTTGTGCTGTCAGCGATAATTCCGCCAACAATGATTGCTAGTGCCGCAGAAAGCGTACCAAACATAAAATATTTACCAATAAATCCCGAATAGATCTGTTTGTTGTGGTCTTCAGGTGCAAAAACCTTGTAATTGTTGTCTAACCAAGCTCGAAAGGCACCAGAATATTGAGACATAAAAAGGCCAATCATGGAAAAACTCAAAAGAAGGAGCAAAAAATTGTGTGCTATGGACATTAAAAAATATCCAAGTGCGGCAAAGACATGGGCAAGCACGATTACCCACTTTTGACCAATCCAATCACCCAGTGCACCAGAAGGATAATCACTTAAAATCATTATTACCAATTGCACACTGATAATGATGCCTAAATCAGAAAAACTAACGATTTCTAAGGCATAAAGGATTAAAAACGTTTGTGCAATATATAAAAGAAAATCACTAATGACAAGCAAAAATGTGGCTTTTGTTAGAAATTTTTTTGCTGTCGGTTGCAGTTCTGAAATCCCAAGAAGTTTATGGATGAGCATAGCACCAGTACGACCATCACTTTTTTGTAAAAGGAAATAATGCCAGAAGTCGTTTTCAAAGGGGGATGAATTGATGTTTTCTTCTTCTTAAGAATGCCTCTTAACATGCGTGTTAAAATGTTTTCTGTCCGCCAAAAAAGAAGCGTCGTCCGTCAAATGATGCTTAAATGGTATTGGTAATACTTAAAATTGGCGATAAAATCTTTTATTTTTTAGTCAATATTAAATGAGGTTGAGTCTAAGGAAATTTCATCCGCCTTAAAAACAAATTCACCCATTTTCATGTTTACAATATTTTTCCACGTAATATTTTCTGAACCTATGCTCTCAAAATAATGTTTTACTGTGGAAGAAGCAATAATGTGTGTTGTCGTACTTTTTCCGTAAAATAACTCCAGATAGCCCCATAGAAGATCAAAATCTTTGGGACATAAGGAGTTTTGCGGTTCATAATCCGGATTTGCACACGAAAAATACCACACTTTTGGCACACTGTTTAGATTTAGTGGTAAAATCCCCAAAATCAGTTGCATCCCACTCCAATAAAGATTACGAGTGATATGTTCTTCGATCACTTTTTTCAAGGCGGTCAGTAGTGTTTCACGCGTTGGCTCTTCCTCTTGTAAAATGCCTTTCATGTATTCCGTTAATAATTGGGTATCGGAACGCTGTTCCAGCGTTTCATTGTCATAAGGCTTTGTTAAAAGTCGGTTTAAGGCTTGTTTATTGATTGTTCCATTATGCTGTAAGAAAAAGACGGTTTCAAATGCTTCTAATTCTAAAAGAAATGGGTGCACTTGATCGATACTGAGTGGGGTGTTGGGTGAAGCCAGTCGTGCATGGCCTATAATCACATATTGCTCGGCATATTGGAGCTGAAAAGCAATATTTTCTGTAATTTCTTCAATATTTTTGAGTTTAAGTGGATCTTCTGAGCGCTTATAGTTAATATGAATGCAATTTTTGAAGCTTTTGGTCCAAGCTAAAACTCCCCACCCGTGTTTATGTGATGGCGGTGTATTCCATTTTTTTGGACATACTTTTTGAAGGAGTGGGTCATTTTCTGCAGCCATTCCCCAACTGGTGAGGATGTCTTTAATAAGGGAGATTTCTCCTTCATAATTGTTTTGCGTCTCTTCTTTACATCCAACAAGAGCGAACATTCGACACAACGCCATCACGCTTTCTTTTAGCTGTGCTCACACATTTATTATATATTTTTAAGTATTTTTTTGTATGAAATCCGCGACTCATATTATGAATTACCATGTGTGTGCAACGTTTCCTCCAACTTTTCGTTCTTTTAGATTAAATTTCTTGTCTACAACTATTTATGGCTTTTTAAGTAAAAATTCTCTGGTATTTTTTTATAACTTATGGTACAAATCGTACATTTATTTTTTAAGCAACACAGGACTAAAAAACCATCATCATAGAATTGGTGTTTTTTCATCTTTCGTGATTTTCAGGAATGAAAAGTAACTTACTTTTACTTAAAGTCGTATTTTAGATTGTGATACGGATAGTGGTGCGATGAGGAGGAAGAGGTGGCAGCCACATGTTTATTGAAAAACATTCTAGCAAAAATTTGTTTTCAAGCGGATTTGGGTTTAAATTACCGTATGAACATGGTTTAACCATGATTTGGCTTGGTTCAGTTATTTTGGGCGTTTTTTTGTCATTATTACGTTCAACATTACCACAAACGTTGTTGTTAATGCTTTTATTCGCTATTACCGTGTTATTTTCTGCAGATTCCTTTCTTGAAATGATTCGGTCCCGATTTAAAAAATTATATCCCCTTCCGTTGGTGTTAGTTGGATTTCTGGGCTTTATAAATTATGTGTTGTCTTTTACGCTTTATGCAGCCATTGTATGGGGTATGTTAGTTGTCTCCTTTATTATTTGGTCGTTACTGACGCTTAAAAAGACAAAAGCACAGTCGACTACAGAATTGACCGTTGGTGCGTTTGTATTATCCATTTTAAGTCTTTTAATTCCAGTGGTTTCAGCTGCTCCAGTCTCTTTTAACGATTTTATCTCGATGACTCTTATTTGGTGGTTATTCGCTGGTTTTAGTTGTGTTTTAATTCTTCATGTGGATTCTTTGAGAGAAAGGATCTCAACAACAATACCCTTTGTGGTATGGCTTAGTTTCTTTCTCATTTTTGTAGTTGCCTTTGTAATCTATCAAAATCTTTCTCCGTTAATCATGATAGCTGGTATTGAACCAACATTGCATTCTTTTCGTCAAGCACTAAGAAAAGAATCACTTCGGATATCAAAACGATCTTTGAAGGCTGTGGGGAGAGAACAAACCTTACGGCTGTTTTTATTTGTGGTCTTGATTTTATTGTTCCATTAATTTTTTTGTTCCCACTTCTATGTTTTCATTTATTTTTAATTTCAGCAGTATGAGATGGTTTAATGCCTAAGATTGATCACTTCCTCCGTGACATGAAGATTAAAGGTTGATGCGCTGCATTTCACCGAAGAGTTTTTTTACCTTTGATGCTGTAAAGGCTGTAAGCTCGTCGCTGAATTTATTGAAAGAGAAGTTCTCTAATTCGTTAAGAAGGCGTTGTAACTTCATTTGTAATGCATAATGGAGTTTAGTACAAATAGCCAGCAACACAAATTGTTCTGTTGATTCCACCAGCAGGTTTCCATACTGTGAGGGAATTTGACTAATGTTGTTGGAGAGGATGTTTCGCTCACAATATTTCCATACATCTTTTATTCCTTGGAAATAACGAAGAAGATCTGTTGACGATTCTTGTACTTTTAAACGCTGAATTTTCGTCGGTTGACTTGCGGTCTGATTTTCGTGTTCATCGTCTGCAGGTGTTACTGTCTGCATAAGGATTTCCCAATCAACGGTCTTTGAATAAATCCAAAGCAACTGTAACTCTCTTTGTGGTGGCGCTTTTTGTGGTGGTGGGACAAGTTTCAAATTCTTAAAGAGTTTGTTGATATGAGTGCGCATCTGCTCAATTTGCTGTTCACGGAACGTCTCCATAAATTCGGTTATTTCGGCTTCCAAATCTTTTAATTCATATTGACGTGCCAATTTTAAGGCATCGTTTAAATGGATTTCGGCTTGTTCAAATTCTTGTGCCTCAATGGCAATTAGACCTTTAAGATACGTTAGTCTGCAGAGGTCGGGGTAGTAACCGGCTTCTTGTGCCAATGTATTCGCACGGCTAATATGCCTAAAGAGGTTTTTTAAGAGAGTAGGATCTTTTTCTTGGCGATATAACATATAATAGGCATAAATCACATTTAATTCGACTACGTTTGCTTGTTCTTTCAGATTATTTTCTTCAATAATTTTTAGTTGGTTTTCTAGGTGTTTGATGGCAGTTTTCCACTGATAGTTTATTTCGGCTTCGATGGCACGAAGGTCTTCCAAAAAAATACGGCCACGTGGAGTTTCAAAAAAGGGATGAGAAGGTAGTCGTTCTTCGATCCATTCTAATAATTCCTTGCTTCTTTGAGCACGTGCAATGGACTTTAAAATGCCATACAGTGCTATTTGCATTTCAATAGGAAGATTCTTCTCAGCAAGCCCCTCTTTGGCATATTTCATGGCTTCTTCGTAGCGATGCTGTTCGTATAAGACTTGTGCAATGTTATTGAGCACTGGAATGCGTAAATGCAGTTCTTTTTTTACTAATGGTTCTTCTAAACACATTTTGTGCAATGAGAGTGCTTTTTCATAATTACCTTGGAGTGATTCCACAATGGCAAGATTCATTACTGCAACAATCCGGGTGCGTTCATCATGAAACTCGTGACTAATTTGTTGTAACGTGGCAAACACTTGTCGTGCGGTTGTCAATTCACCCGTTGAACGGAGAATAATGCCATAAAAGATGCTGATTTGTTTTAACATCAGTTTATTTTCGATTAGCTGGGCAAAAAGATATGCGGGTTCCACAAGTTTTTTGGCTTCACTGAGATTGCCGATTTGGAATTGACTAAAACCATAATATGCTTGAACAGTCAGCAATACGGTTTTTGAAATGAGATCATGTAAAATGGAAAGGCGTGTCATGGCTTGTGTATAAATACGTTTGAGTTCTTCTATTTCCGAAAGACGTAATAACACTTCTGCCGCTGAAATATATCGTTCTAATTCTATGATCTGAGGCGCTTCTTTGACGAGTTCTTCTAAGTGATGAATTTCGTTTTTGAGGTCTTTTGACGGATTTATACGACTTAAAGCACGAATAATAATGAGGTAGGACCATACATGCCGCTGAGCTTGTCGCTTGACTAATTCTTCCATTTTCCCAACAAAATAACACCATAACGCAGCAATAAAACTAAAAAAATTGTTTTCGGGATAAGTATCCCATAATTGCAAAAAAAAATCTGTCCATTGGGTAACGTTCCATTCAGCCATTTCATTTTTATGATAACTTGCAAGTAATTCTTGTTGTTCTTTCATATCAGCAACTAATAAATAAGGACGGAGAATGTCCGGAAAGATTTCCACCGCTTTACGCCATTGGCTTGAAGCAGTTGCCGCAAGTTCTTGTTCTTCATAATAATCTTTATGTGCCCTATAATTTCCATCGGGGTCAACAACTACCACATTAATATGTAATCGCCCGTTTAATGCACGATGCGGAACTCGATAAGTAAACAACCGCCCTATTAGCGGATTTCCCGAAGGAACTCGCTGTAAATAACTACTTTCATCATTAGGATCGAATTTAACCAGTTTATTACATAATTTACAAATAAATTCAGTCATTATTCAACTCACACTTCCCCAATATCGCATGCATTTACGCTACATTCCTAATTTTCACTCATTTAACTTTCTTTGAGCTCTCCTTCGATACGACAGCTGTTAACCGCAATTCCAACACGCTCACTAAGGCATCCACCAAATCCGTAATTCCTTGATTTTTAATGGCAACAGTTTCCACATATCGCTTGAACGGTTTATCATCACCCACAATATTGTCAATCATCTCTTGTGGGACTTCTTTTCCCAAATCAGCTTTGTTTCCCACTAAGAGGTAATACGGTGAGTTATTTTCAAGACTCTTCTCAATGATTTCCTTCCACTCATTCAGATTTTCAAAGGATTCAAACCGATTCAGCGCAAATACGAAAATGATCACATCAATCTCACGTAACACTTGATCACTAAGAACATCGATGGGATGTGCACCCGGTCTTCGCTGTCCCGCTAAATCATAACACTGAATGGACAAATTATTTAGTTTCCACCGCTCAATAGACATAAACGGCGTGCGTTTAACTTCTTCATAGTTATATTCATACGATTCATTTTTCTCCAGTAAGTTTAACATTGCCTTTATGAGGGTCGTTTTACCTACTGCCCCATCGCCGACCACTGTTATTCGTATTATGCGACGTAAACGCTTCAATTTCTCTTTAAACTCTTTAAACTCACTCATCAAAGATGCACCTAAAATTGAATTATCGCACTAATTTGGAGTTTAACTGGAAAACGCTAAACTTTCTTGGGAACAATTATTCGTTTCACTTCAACTCCATTGTCCTTATAAAGATTTTTACCACAACTCCTTATGACGTATCTTTCACAAAGAATATCTAAGAACAAAATAATATTTCTTACCACGCAGCTTTGTAATTTTTTTCTAACCTTGACAAAAATGGTAATACCGCAAATATCATCCAAATATATCTGAAAAAAACGCAACTACATACCATCATAGCTTCTTTTTTTGCTTAACATGTTTCTCTTTTTATGCCTCTATTGAAATTAAAACCGTTTTTCTACGAACAGAAACTATATAATGTCCTTAAACACATTTTTTTGGAGAATCTTCTCAAATTGAACTTGGATCTCTTTTTATCCCATCGATGTTAATCATTAAAAGGAAAAAACCTCCGCACGTCAATTTCAAAAGCTTACTTTTTCTTTTC
>WAPZ01000682.1 GCA_015520535.1 Candidatus Heimdallarchaeota archaeon | reverse complement strand
TATAAAACATACTATTGACAACAATGACATCGTAAACTCAAGTCTTCAAATTATCGAGCCAAAATTGTTTTTGATCGCCATATTTCTCCCAGATATAGTAGATAAAATATTTTCTCAACTAACATTGCATAGTGGTCGTGCGGTTGGACATACTTTATTCTTTTTAGCGGTTGTCAGCATAATGACATTTGCACTTACGGAGAACAAAAAATTAACTCGTACAATCTTTTTAGGAGATTTATTTCATTTAATTTTAGATAGTGGAGGATACGTTCCGTGGCTTTGGCCCTTCCTTCCGCTCTTATTTCCAAAAAGCGAACCATGGACCATAGAAAAACTCATTTACATCTATCTCCATTCACCACCATGGTATGAAGTTGTTGGCTTCCTTTTGACTATCGGCACCCTACTTGTCTATCAAAAAAATCTCAAAGCCTTCGCTATACGTCAGTACTATTATTTGACGGAAAAAAAGGTATTTTAGATTAAAATATAATTTTTGGTTTAAATTTTTCCAATTCTTGATTAATTCTTTCAAGATCCTCTGACGAAAGAGAAAAATCTGCGGCTTTTGCATTATCTTCTAATTGGTGTAAATTTTTTGCGCCCGGAATTGCCACGACATTTTCATGACGAATGAGCCAGTTAAGTGCGACTTGTGCCATGGTAACGTGATATTTTTCCGCAATTTCACGTAATAATTCCAGCAAAGCTCTGCCACGTCGCAAATTCTTTTTTCTAAAAAGTCGATTGTATCGCCGAACACCTTTCGGCCTATTATTTTCAGAATATTTACCCGTCAACCATCCTTGCGCCAAAGGAGAATACGCCATAACAGCAATGCCATTTTCTTTTGCATACGGTAAAAACGTTTTTTCAACGGAATTCATGACCATATTATAATTTAACTGGTTGATTTCTAATTTGTGTTTCTTCATTTTCTTTTGTGCTTTAATAAAACGTTTTTTAGAAAAGTTACTCACACCAAGAATGCTGACGAGTCCTTCTTCAACCATGTGTTCCATATAGCGAAGCGTTCTTCCTAACGGAAGAAATGGATTTGGCCAATGAATTAAATAAATATCGACATAATCAGTTTTCAGCCGTTTTAAACTATTATGTAATGCTTTCACCACGCGACTGGGACGTAATGTGAGGGGCATGAATTTCGTACAAATAACAAATTCTTCACGATCCATTCCTTGCAAGGCTTCTCCAATAATTTTTTCTGATTCACCACGCCCATATACTTCCGCAGTATCAATAAGATTAATCCCAAACTCAATACTTTTTTGAACTAGTTCGATTGCCGTTTTTCGATCAAAATCACTCCCATAGCCCCAACCTTTTGTACCAAACTGCCACGTTCCCAGCCCAATTTGGGAAATTTTAATTTGAGATTCTCCAATCAATATATATTTCATAAAATACAATCCTCGTTAAAGATTTTTTTGGTGTAAAAAATTTCAGTAACTATTCATTGCTTACGTTATGCGGTTCTATTTTAAAAATTTGCGGTTTCTACAAAGTTGGTCGAAGAAATAAGTTTTTAAAAGAATGGAGATGTGTGATAATTGAAAAATTAGGTTCTCCTAATTTAGATAATCCAAATTTAAGTGAAACTAATATTTTCTTCAGCCGTGATTTTCGATTTTTAAATAGATATACGAATTGTGAATCGTTCTGTACTAAAATTAGAGCCAAAAAACTGCAGTATAGATTGCATGGAGGATTTAATGTATGAAAAAGGCGCTTTACGCCCTAGGAATTATTATTATCGGTCTATTAATGATAAGTTTTCCGACGAATGCTGAGAAAGGAAGCAGCTTAACTAAGGAAACAAACTTCCTTTTTCTTGTAGGAATGGCCGTAGCAACTCTCTTGGGACTTTTTGTTCTAGGTTTGCTTGTCTACATGTTATTTAAGTATCATGAAGCAAAAAATGTTCCCCGAAAACGAATTAAAAATGAAATGCGCTGGGAAATTACATGGACATTAATCGCAATTCTTCTTGTCTCGTTTGCTTTTGCTCTTACAGTTCCAACTATTCAAAAAATTGTTACAGAACCAGAAAGCTATGAAACCCTTACCATTGTTGGACATAAATTTTATTGGGAATTCCATTTAGAACCGGGATCCCAAGCGGCAATTGCCAATAACCGCAGTGATTTCCTAGTTTTCCCGCGTGGTGGAACTTTAAAATTAATTGTCGGACAAACATATCTTATCAACATTACAGGAGCTGATGTTATTCATAGCTTTTACGTACCAGACTTAACGCTAAAAATTGATGCCGTTCCGGGACAATATAATCAATTTTGGTTCAAAATCACAGAAGCTGGTACCTACAAGTTTACATGTGCTGAATATTGTGGAATCAGCCATTACAATATGTATGGCTATATACAAGCTATTAATGTATAAAAGGAGGATTATGGAGGTCTAAAGTATATGGCAACATTAACAGAACCAACGGCTACTACTTTTGAAATCAGACCGTTTTATAAAAATTGGAAAACGTTACTAGGAACAACTAATCATAAGGAAATCGGAATTTTATATATTGTCTTCGCCTTTGCAAACTTTTTAATTGCAGGACTTTTTGCGCTTCTCATACGAATGGAACTTGCTATGGTTGGCCCAACACTCGTGGATTCGTCAACATATTCCGTATTATTTACGTTACATGGAACAATCATGATCTTTTTGGTTATCATGCCGCTTGGTGCAGGATTTGGGAACTTTTTTGTCCCGCTTTTTATTGGTGCAGATGATATGTACTGGCCACGTTGGAATAATGCTGCATTTTGGCTTCTTATTCCAGGAGCACTCTTCATTTACTTGGGGCAAGCAAATATCACATGGACGGCATATCCCCCAATGTCCTTAGTGGAAGGAAATTCTGTTATTTTTTGGACAATCGGACTGCTTATTGTTGGTGTTTCCTCTTTAGCTGGAGCTATCAATTTCATAATGACGATTTTCTTCGCACGTAAACCAGGTGTTCGTTTCTTTGATTTAGATCTATTCACATGGTCAATTTTAATTACTTCCTTCATCCAGTTAATTGCGACACCAATAATTACCACCGGATTAATATTACTCTTAACAGAAAAACTCTTCAACACGGGCTTCTTTACAAAAGGAAGCATTGGTGGTCCGGTACTATGGCAACATGTCTTTTGGGCATATAGTCATCCCGCTGTATATATCATGATCTTACCATCGATGGGAATCACCTCGTATCTTATTTCAAAATTCTCGAGAAATGAAATTTTCGGTTACTATTCAATGGTACTTTCTATGGCAGCAATTGCTCTAATCGGAATGTCCGTGTGGGGGCATCACATGTTTGTTGTTGGTGTAGGAGTACAAATCAATTATTTCTTTACGTTTCTGACGTTTGTAATTGCGGTACCCTCCGGCATCAAAATGTTTAACTGGGTACTTACTATGTACGGCGGTCGGATAAAATTTGAAGCACCCTTCTTATTCTCCTTGGGATTCCTTGTGGGCTTCCTCTTCGGTGGTCTCACAGGAGTCATGCTTAACGTGGTTCCTTATGACATCATGGTTCATGATACGTATTGGGTTGTGGGGCACTTCCACTTTATAGTCATTGGTGGTGCGGTATCCGCTTTGTTTGGTATGCTCTATTATTTATTCCCCCGAGTAACCGGCAAGATGTATGATCGTAAATTAGCACTGTGGCATTTTGGTTTTTGGTTCGCTGGCTTTATAATTACATTCAGCGCGTTTTCTGTACTTGGCGCTTTAGGAATGCCACGAAGATATTTTGATTATCCCTTTGACCCAAGTCTACAAATCTGGCATCAAATTGCAACTATTGGAGCCTTATTACAAGCAGTGGCTGTAATTATCTGGGTTGTTAATATTTTTAAGAGCATTTTTCAGGGAGAACCCGTTGAAAACCCCGATGATCCGTTTAATCTTGGGACAATGGAAGTCACCGCAGAACCGGCATAAACGACCTTCTCTCCGATACACAACACCAAGTAAAGATGTTTGTTCTAGATAGAAAAACACAACACAAAAAATAAAAGTAAATTCAGAAAAAGAAAAAAGTTAAAGGTGAAATTAAGTGCACAAAACAACAGACGAAAAGCATGATGTGATGGATGAGCATGTTGCATTATGGCCACCCATTTTAGCCTTAAGCGTTGCTCTAATAGGGTTCGCAGTCATTCTTCTCTATTCTGGTAATGTCATTGTTGCATTTGCATTAGTTGGAATCTTTTTATTACTTGTTACAGTGTTTATTTACCACGAACTTTTAGGAAAAAAAGAAGTACACATCAAAAAGCTAAGTGAATCATTAAATTTACCACGATACATGTGGATGTGGGTATTTTTAGCCTCTGAAGTTCTTTTTTTTGGTTTAATCATCGGTATTTCTCTTGGTCTTCGTATTAGAGCACTTTATTGGTATCAGCTACGGGACTTTCTAATCAATGTATGTGGTCTTCAGTTATCTGATGTTAATATTGTGTCAATTCCCGATTGGAATGCCGTAGCTGAAGTCCTTCGTAGTCAATTATTACTTACTACTCTCATAACATTTTTCCTTTTGCTAAGTAGCGTAACAATGATGAAAGCCGTTGAAGCCGCACAAAAAGATGATACTACTGGCGTGAGAAACTATCTTCTAGCAACCTTCTTGTTTGGCGTCATTTTTCTCTTGGTAAAATTCTTTGAATACTTTGAGTTATATCAGGAGGGCTTTACCTTAGAAACTAATGTACTTTGGACAACTTTTTATCTTCAAACCGGATTTCATGCAGCGCACGTTTTCACTGGTGTTCTTATTATGATCTTCTTTATTTTAAAAGCCTTTCAAGGAACAATTGGAAAGAAAAATGCCGATTCTATCGAATTATTAGGAATTTACTGGCATTTTGTCGACATTGTCTGGATCTTACTGTTTCCACTGCTTTATCTTATTGGGTAATAAACAGAAAGAAAATAAAATTAAAGTGGTGTAAAAAATGAACACAACAGAAATAACTACGGCACATCATGAAGATGAAACTAGACCTACAAATCAAGTCGCAATCGCACTAATTGTTATTACTATTTTAGAAATCGCTGTTGTAATGATAACTTTTCTACCAGCCATCCTCATAAATGTTCTCCTCATTATATTCCTTTCCACAAAAATTTATCTCGTTGGTGCATATTATATGGGCATCAAATACGAGGTCAAAGCACGGTATATCGTTCTTTTTGCCTTCTTATTTCCACTTGCACTAGCTTCATTGATTTC
>WAPZ01000681.1 GCA_015520535.1 Candidatus Heimdallarchaeota archaeon | reverse complement strand
TGTGTATAAGAGACAGAACTTTATCTACTTTTATATACTGTTGCATAAATGCCAATGTATTTTCGAAATAATCCCGGTCACTTAATTTTTCCACATCATTTTTGGTGCAATAAATGGCGACCTTAAAATGCTGGTAAGCCCAGCTTTTATTTCCTCCCCAGAAAACAACCACGAGAACCAATGAAATTAAAATGCGACGCATGTCATTTCCCTCACTTTACCAGACAATATAATCCTCCCAACCGGGCTTTAAATTTTTAATAATACTGGTATGAACCCGATGAAAATACGGATCGGTTTTAAGCCTCCAGGGAGCTATACCCATGATTTGCTTTAGAACCGGCCGTGCTTTTTCGCCCAGCGCTTCCAGTACATTGAGCGCATGTAATTGAACTCGGGGATTTTGATGATGCATCTCCTTCACTAAAAGATTTAATGCATCATGACAATCGCCGGTAGTGCACAGGGCTTCTGCTGCGGCTATGCGAACATCCGCAACCGGGTCCGCCAATAAAGTTTTTAAAAAGGCATAGTTACCGGATTTTTGTTTTCCCATTATTGTAAATCCCACCAACGCCCAATAACGCACCGCCGGATGAGAATTTTGCAATTGTTTCTTCAAGAAGGAAAGATTACCTGGCAAACCTGAAGATGCTTTTTCTGCCGTTTGAATGATGCTCTCTATCGGGAAATCGGGATGGTGGGTTAACTGGTAAATCGGTTGTTTCTCTGCTTGCTCTGCCATCCAACCCTCCGGCAGGAACCCCGCATCGTGGTTCTCACGCACCCATTGTCTCAGGGCATGGCGAAGCTCGTCCAACACCTCTCTATAAGCGGGATTTGTTGCCAGATTGTTTACGTTGTGGGGATCTGCCTGGACGTCGTATAACTCTTCCACAGGTTTTGTTTCCCAAAAACGACTTTGAATGGCATTACATTTTCCTTCTCGATAGGCTCTTTCCCAGGCACGGGTTGCGGGAGCACGCCACAAATACCAGATATGCTGGCCATATATACGGTGGGGAAAATAATTGCGTATATACAGGAACCGCTGATTCCGAACGGATCGCATCATATCGTAGCGTTCGTCCATACGATCGCGGAAGCAAAAAGCATAATCTGGCGCCGCCTGCCGGTACTTACCCAAAAATGCTTTACCCTGCATATGCGACGGGGTGGGAATGCCTGCCAAACTCAATACAGTAGGAGCCAGATCCACAAATTGAATCAGACGCTTTTCTCGACTTCCCGGCGGCACCGGGGACAGATGCTGATATTTTTTGGGAATGCGAACAATCATGGGTACATGCGTTCCGGATTCATATAAAAAACGCTTACTCCGCGGTAAAACACCCCCATTATCCGAATAGTAGAAAACAATTGTGTCTTCCTTTAAACCTGCTTCTTCCAGTTCCTGCAACAGTTCTCCAACTCTTTTATCCATCTGCGTCATATAATCATAATAATTCGCCCAGCTGAGGCGTATTTCAGGCAAATCGGGATGGTAAGGAGGTAAAACCATATCTTCCGGTCGGTGGTTTAATTCCGCCGCATCCTTTATTTCATGAAAATGAATTTTATGTTCGTGGCTCAAACCGATATTGAAAACGGCAAAAAAAGGTTGACCCGGTTTGCGATTTTTATAATGAGCTTTTCTACTGGATTCGTCCCACACGCCCTTTGGTTTTATTGTATTGTAATCCTCTTTGCTATTATTGGTGCAGTAGTATCCTGCCTGACGTAAATATTGAGGGAAAAATTTGATATCCGAAGGAATGGGATAGGTACTGCGCATATGCATGGTGCCCATACGGGTAGCGTACATACCGGTAATAATGGAAAAACGGGCAGGAGCGCACACCGGGGCATTTGAAAATACGTTTTCGTAAACAATCCCTTCCCGTGCCAGGCGATCAATATTCGGAGTGGTTGCGTTTCGATCTCCATAGCAACCTAAAAAAGGACCGTTATCTTCACTAACAATCCAGAGAATATTGGGAGGTTTATTCGGTTGAGAAAATAGACTTTTCGCCAGCGAATTGAAGCCTACGGTGCTCGCTAAAAAACCGAGAGTCGTTTGTTGTATAAAATCTCGTCTGGTCCATAATTTACTCATTTTCGTCTCCCGCAAAATCATTGTTTTAGACTAAATTTTCCCGGTAATTCATTTAAAAATTGTTGTAATGTTTTTTTCATATCGATTAAAACAGATTCAAACTCCTTTTTCCGGGCTAAGTTATACTGTTCGTTGGGGTCATTTTGCAAATCATACAATTGGTCGGCATCATAATAACCCGGTTTCTTTCCTGTGGATTCATGCTCGGCATATCCACCCCCCGGAATAGCTGAGAGATGACTATAAGGTTTGGAGGGATCGTCATTCACAATGGGTAATTTTTTATGGATTCTCCGGCGATTGTAATCCTCTAACCGTTGTTTACGTTCCTCCAGAGATAGATTCTTGAGTGCGGCGGGATAGCGAATAGCAAGATATTTCCAGCGTCCTTTAATGACCGCCCGCGAAAATCCCAGTTCAAAATAAAGCGCCGGGTGAATTTCTTTAACCCGTTTATCAAGGATGGGTTTAAAACTCTTTCCATCTATCTGATTCCTATTGAACTGGATACCGGCAAAATCTAAAATCGTTGGTAGAAAATCGATGTTGGAGATTTTTGCTTCAGCCTGTTGCCCCACTGCAAAACCGGATTTTCTCCATACAATGGAAGGATTATGTATGCCGCCCTGATAAAGGGTGCCCTTTGCTTTTTGTCCGTGATCGTTAAAAAAGAAAATGATTGTATTGTCCAGGATGTTCAACTCCTCTAATTTTTGAAGCAAGGCACCCAATGCATCATCCAGCCAGAGCAGATTCTCCCGCTGGTTTCCCGGGGAAATCCCCGCCTGTTTCAGGCGCTCCGGATATGTTTCCGGAGATGGTAGAATTTGTACTGGTTGTGGTAAAATACCATTGGCAGTAATCCGCCGATCCGCTTTCCAGGAGCGTTCGGGTGTAATGGGATCGTGAGGCACTGTGGTGGCAAAGTAAAGAAAAAACGGTTTGTTGTGATTTTGTTCGATGAATTTCAGACCACATGCAGTGATCCAATCGAGATTGTGAACCGCTAATTTCCAGAGCCCCAGATAATCGGGATTATTATGATAAATTCCATCGACATAATCAAAACCGCACCCATGGATGGCGTTTACCACTTTTTGGTAATTGCGATGAATTTTCGCCGCTACATCCGGTTTTAATGGATCAGCGTAATAATCCTGAAAATGCTCCAATCCGTGAACTTCAATCACATGGTTTTTTCCTACCATACCGGTGGTATAATTGGCTTCCTTTAGATAATGGGGTAATATTTTGTCCCGATTGGTAATAAAGGTGTTCCAGTGAATGACCGGCTGCCCCCCGTTTCGGCGAGTATATTCCAGAAAATTCCGATTTTGTGCCCGGCTGGCATATTTCCCGGTTAAACAAGAAAACCGACTGGGGGTACACAATGGTGAACTCACATACTGGTTTATCATGATGGTCCCCTCACGAGCCAGTCGGTCGATATTGGGAGTTAAATTCTTCCCCTTGCCTTCGGGGAGAAAATTGAACATATCCGGATACATATCGTCGGTTATGAAAAAAATGATGTTGGGTGGGCGCTTTTGCGGACGAGGTTGCATAATATTTATGCCAAACAAAGAAGCACTTAATAAACCAAAAGTAGAATGTTTTAAAAATTGACGCCGAGATATGTATTTTGATTTCATACCGCTTATCTTCTCCACAAAAAACGGTGATCCAACATTACCCGTTGGGAATTTTTTTCA
>WAPZ01000680.1 GCA_015520535.1 Candidatus Heimdallarchaeota archaeon | reverse complement strand
TTACACACCTCTTTATCTCTGAGGCACAAGCAAAGTTTTTTACTTAAAAAAATTGACGTTTATTTAGAAAATTTGTCGCTAGTCGCAGTTTTTTAAGAACAAAAGAATCAAATAATATCTTAAGAAATATTAAGGTCGGATTTACATGGTATCTCGAAAGATCCCGATAGTCACATTGATAATTATTTTATCATTGAGTTTTTTGCCTATTATAAGCAGTATAAGTCCTTCCATAACAACATCAAATATGTTCTCATCTAATGAGGTTCTCCAAAACACGGTCGGAAAAAAAACCGTTAAAATATTATCGCCATCAAATCTGGCACAAGACGGCAATCAAGAAAATCAAACGGAAACCGCACCGCAACCAGAAACACCAAAAGGTACCTGGAGAACACCCATTCTAGAAGATCATTGGGTATTTTTCGCTGTGGTCTTCCTTATATTAGGGCTTGCCTCCCTTGTATGGCTCATATTTTACGTCGAAGACACTAAAAACTACATTTCAACGTTAACATACTCCAGCCGCTTGGAATTACTCAAAAACCTTGCTATCTATCGTATACCACGAATACTTCTACGCTTAGTCTTAACATCTGTAACCTTAGGCATAGCCATGTTTTTCTTCATCCTACTCGGCCCATTTTAACTTATTTTTCTTATCTTTCTTTAAACGTCTCTTTGTAAAAACATTTTAAAAGAATTAAATCTCATGTATAAATAGAGATTTCAACTAAATATAGGTAAACACATATTACTGCCGCCGTAGCTTAGCGGTAGAGCGCCTGACTTGTAACAAGCCCTAATCTATAGCGAGAAATCAGGTGGTCGAGGGTTCAAATCCCTCCGGCGGCTCCATCATATTCAATCATATTCATTATGATTATTTTATTCCTTTAAGATACATTATTAACGCATTTAAATTATTATAAATGTTATTTATATAATAAATCTTGCTTAGCATAAGAATAAAACGATTAAACTAAGAAAAAACGTGAGGAAATATGGCTTCAAAACGAGTATTTAAATATCGTGGATTTACTATTGAAGAACTTCAAGAAATGTCAATGGACGAACTGCTGCAATTACTACCTGCACGAGCACGAAGGTCTCTCCTCCGTGAACGCCCCTACAGTCATCAAAAATTGCACGAAAAAATCCTAAAAGCCAAAGAAGGAAAAATTAAAAAACCAATTAAAACACACTGCCGTGATTTCATTATCCTTCCAGACATGGTCGGCGTTACACTTCTCGTCTACAATGGAAAAGATTGGAATCCCGTCGAAATCACCCCAGAAAAAATCGGTCATTATCTCGGTGAGTATTCAATGACATGCAAAATTGTCAAACACTCCGGTCCTGGGGTCGGTGCAACTAGAGGAAGTAAATTTGTTCCATTGAAATAAAAAGCGCCAAAAAAGAGCCCTTTAAAGGCTTTTACAACTTTTTTATCTTTTGGCTTTCATAAAGCCTTAGTTTGAAAAATTTTCTTACTTGAAAGCGTTTTTTATGCAAAAATAAAACGATCAATACTTTTTATAGTAAATTATAGCCACTAATTCCGTAAATAAACAAACGGATACGTGTCTTTAATTCTTCAGAAGATTAAACTTTATAAGCGGGAAAAATCTACTGTTAAAATGCTAAGGATGACGAGATGCGTCCAAAAACCTCGTCATAAAGATTGTTTATCGAGGTAGCTTGAAAATTTCACAAAAAGCATGGAGTGGTTCGCTATGCCAGCTATAGAAATCGGAAGTTTGTGTGTAAAAACACGTGGTCGTGAAGCTTTGAAAAAAGCTGTTGTTGTAGATATCATTGATAAAAATTTTGTTGTGATTACAGGTGCCGGGCTTTCCGGAGTTCGAAAACGGCGTTGTAACGTAAAGCATATAACACCTATTGGTAAGAAAATTGACATTAAGCGTGGAGCTTCGGATGAGGAAGTCAAAAAGGCCTTAGAAAAAGCTGGCCTTTTAGAGGATATCCAAACGCCATTAGAACTCCATTTAGGCGTTATGTAACTCCCCACCCAAAAATCCTTATAATATAATTATATACTTCAATTGACACACGTTTCTGATATTTTTTTTCTTTTTCATTATTTCTAAAGCCGTAAAAATCTTTTTAGTAATTATCAACCGAGTAGATAATGCTGATTTTGATGAAAGTCCCTTACTCAATTAATAAGGAAGTAAAAATCCTACATGAGTCACATACAGACCCTAAATACGGTTTTTATTATAATCAACGTCCAATAAAAGAACTGTTTCAAATTGGTCTTATTAACTTAGATAAACCACCACGACCCTCTTCCCATGAAGTCAGTGCATGGGTCAAAAAAATCTTAAAATTAACCAAGGTAGGACATGGAGGAACGCTAGATCCACAAGTTACAGGCGTCCTCCCTATTTTATTAGAAAAAGCAACAAAAATCACTGAACTCATTCAAGAATCACCAAAAGAATATATAGGAATTATGGAGTTACACCAGGACACGACAGAAACAAAGATTCAACACATTTTTTCTCTCTTCAAAGGAACGATATATCAAAAGCCACCGGTTAAATCTGCGGTAAAACGGCGATTACGAACGCGAAAAATTTATGATCTCGAACTATTGGAACTTGAAGGACGTTATGTTTTATTTAGAGTGAAATGCGAATCTGGCACCTATGTAAGGAAACTGTGTTACGATATAGGTCTTGTATTAGGAACTGGCGCCCATATGAGGGAATTAAGACGAACAAAAAGCGGAATTTTTCATGAAAACAATAGCATCACATTGCAACAACTTTATGATGCGGCATATTATTATTTCGAAGAAAATAACAGCGAATATCTTAAAAAAATTATTATACCAATCGAATTTGCTCTAAAAGACTATCCTTGGATTTTCATTCGTGATAATGCCGTCAATGCCATAACATACGGAGCTGCTCTAACAGCTCCCGGAATTGTGGCACTCACAAAAGACATAAAACCAAACAAATGGGTAGTCATTGGCACTTTAAAAGGTGAAGCGGTAGCGCTAGCTATTGCACATTACAAATCCCAAGAAATAGAAACCATGAAAAAAGGAATTGTAGCACAACCAAAACATGTTATAATGTCACGTGATATTTACCCAAAAACATGGTGACACCCGTTAAGAGATGAATGAAAATGAAATCAAATTATAATCTGAAAAAAAAGTACAGTTTTCTGATTCACGAAAAATCAACTGTCCATGTAGGAAAAAATGGAATAACAGACAACTTAATCGAAAGTATTAAAGCCCAACTTCGAAAAAAGAAAGCAATTAAAATCCGAATTCTGAAAAACGCGCCCAATTTTGAAAAGTTAGAAGAATTAGCCCAAGATATTGCACAAAAAACCCAAGCAGAAATCGTTGAAATTCGCGGTCATACTTTAATTCTGGCTGAAAAAAAGTGATCTAACAGCTTATACAAGCATGGTCCGCATTGTTCCTCATTTAGAGAAAAAACGCCAGAAGATTGACCTTTTAAAATTACAGAGAAAATTGTGGCTTTATCTATTATCTTTCCTTTAATTTTAAGTTTTTTAAACTTTGTTGGACAATAAAGCTTATCATTTTCATCTATTG
>WAPZ01000679.1 GCA_015520535.1 Candidatus Heimdallarchaeota archaeon | reverse complement strand
TAAAAATGGTCGTGCTACTTAGAAACTGGTAAATCTTATTTACTTAGATTTAAGGGGCAATTCTTAAGACAAAATTCCAAATATTGTCATTAATAGGTTTAAAAGAATTAAAATATAGGCTGTATAGTATGCACCAGTAGTAGTTTACCTAAGAAATCTTTATGGAAAATACCATTTTTATTGTGGTGTGCTAGTTTTTTTAACGTTGATTGAAATTATGTACAAAGAAAAAGAAAAGGGTTAAGATAAATCGGCACAAACATATTCTACTGATTTTAGAAAAATAGCGGATAGTAGAGTGCGGTAGCGTGAGCAATATTCCTTTAAAAGGATAGAAGAACAAAAAAGAGTAAATATTGGTTGTATGACTGAACATTAGGAAAAATACTATTATCAAAATAATAATATTCTGGTAGAGGACAAGTTGTGTATTGTTTTAGTACAGTTAGAGACACAGGTGTAGTTTGAAAGTAAGATTTAATCTTAATCCCTATTATGTGAACGGTGAGGAATCATGGCGAGTGAAACCGTGCAAACAAAGGAAGATGAGGCAGTAGATTTGGCGACACGCAGAAGAAGTACTCGGATAGAAGAAAAGGATCCTTATTATGTGGAGTGGGATGAAAGTACGACGCCGCGGTTGGGACGAAGAGAAAGCGAGCCGCATTCAAGTCAGATTTCCTATTTATATGATGTGCTGAGCACGAATTTTCCGAAAGATCGAACGCTGTGGGATTTACATCATTATTTCATGTTGGATGGAGAAGAAATCGATATTCAGTTTGATATATCTTATTTTAGAGGATATAAAATACCTTATACGTTGTCATCGTATCGTGCCAGTGAGCATGGGAACCGTGTGCCGACGATGGCATTGAATGTGCTTTCGCGTTCGACTTTTTACAAAGATCTTGGTATTACTGTTGATCGTTGCTATCGGCTGGGAATTCCAGTGTATGTAATTTTTAATCCGTATTTAGTTCATATACGAGATTATCGTGCGCCATTTCTCCGTGTATATTATCGTGCAGAAACCGAAACAAAATCTTCTGCCACCACATTTTATTCTATTAAGGAGCTTCGAAGTGCTAGTTTTACAAAAGAGGGTGCGTTGGACCCGGAAAAAATCATTGATGTCGGTGGTTCAGTGTTGCCCTTTAGATTTGCCATTCAAGAGTTGGAACAGAAACATCAAGGAAATCTTCCCCAATATCGTCTCGTATTAGTGCATCCGACTAAATTAGAAATTTTCAAGACTCGTGCCGAACAAGAACGGCAACGTGCTGAAGAAGCGTTAAAACGAGTGAAAGAGTTAGAGGAAATGATACAAAAATTGCAGAGAGAGAAGTAAAGAATAACCTGTCTTGTGTTAGACGTTAAATGTGAGACATGCTTTTATTAATTTTTATACTTTTTCTTTCTCTTGTTGTCTCTCGGAGGTACATTTTATTATATTTGTTTTAAAGCCGAAAAAAAGTTCAAATGAAATACAGCTAAAACAATGGCTATTGGTCACTGTCAGTTCTCATTTTATGTTGGAGAAAGAACACTTCCACAAACGATGTAATGAGTTGAGTTGAGTTGTTTTTTAATCTTTAAGGCAACGGGGTTTAGAAAAAAAGAAGTCGTGGTTTATTAAAGAGACGTGCCGCAGTCAAAGCACAAAGTCGCATTGGATTTATTTGGTGCCCCACAAAATTTGCATGCGTTTGTAGGTCTTTTGCAGATTGGGCATTGTTTTTCCGTCACAATGAAAAATGCTTGGCAATCAGAATTGGGGCAATTAAAGAAAGTTCGAACTGGAGTGCGATCAATCGGACAACTAACTGGTGTACCATCTTCATGGTAAAAGGCATTGTCTGAGTTGACGAGACAAAAACAGTATGTGCATCGATGATGAGCGGGGTATGCATGTCCGCAGTATTTGCAATGAGTTGCCGATTCTGTTTCTTGTATGGGTATCATTCTCTTACAGTGGGGACATTGATAATGGAATCCATTAAAGGGTTTTTTTGGTTTATAAATACTTTTTCTACTCATTTTTTGCAAGCAACTCCTTTTTATTTTTCATAATAAGTTAAAGAGATAGAGAGTTGAGAAAAAATTGAAACATATTAAATAAATGTATAATAGAACGTTCTATGGTGAATAGTCGTGCCCTATAACAAAAAGGAAACAGCCCAGTTTGGGTGCCCATAATG
>WAPZ01000678.1 GCA_015520535.1 Candidatus Heimdallarchaeota archaeon | reverse complement strand
TCTTTTGAGGTTTTATCTATGCTTTTTTTTGATAAAATTAAACTTTTCTTGTTAGATTGTGATGGTGTTATTTGGCGAGGCAATCAAGCTATCGAAGGGAGTATTGAAACAATCAATTATCTTTATCAGAAAGGATACAAAGTCTATTTTGTTACAAACAATTCAACGTTAACAAAAGAGGAATATAGAAAAAAATTTTCAGTTTTTGGCTTAAACGTCCGTCCCGAACAAATTATTACCAGCGCATATACTGCCGCATATTACGTTCACACAACCTTACCACATGTTAAAAATGTTTATATCATTGGAGAAACTGGTTTAGTTGATGCCTTTCGCCAGTACAATTACAATATCGTGGAAAATACCATTGAGAATCGCGTTGACCTCGTTGTTGTAGGTATGGATCGACAATTTACTTACAAAAAATTGTATTATGGCATGCATTCCATTCTTTATCATCACGCAAACTTTATTGCAACCAATCTCGATCCAACATTCCCATTATCAAATGATCGCTTAGCACCGGGGGCAGGTGCTATGATTGCGGCATTAGAGCGTTGTACAAATATGTCGCCTCAAATTGTAATTGGTAAACCAAACGTGTTTATGCTCGAATTGATTTTTCAGCAAAATCCCGGTATTAATCCTAAAGACGCAGTAATAATAGGGGATCGTCTAACTACTGATATTCAATGTGGAATCAATTATGGTATTCATACTATTTTAGTAGAGAGTGGCATTGATGAACGCCACAATCAAAACCTTGAAAAAACTATAAAGCCCGATCTTATCTTGGGAAAATTGTATGATCTAATCACATATATAAAATAGAGCGGAAAGAAAGATGAATTTAAAAAAGAGTCGGCGAATCTACCTTATATGTACTTCAATATTTTTTATCACTTTAATTACCAGTTCTCCGTTATTTGTAATTAATCAAGCATTAAGCGGAAGTTTTTCCGTAAAACCTAACCATTCAACTCATACTATTAATAAAATCCCTCCTAAAAGTGAATTGTATACTAAAGAAAAAGATAATCCTTTTGTTAACAGTTTTTTTGAAAAAATTGACGTATCACCGAAAAATAACGCTTTTAGTCCTCACATTTCTTGGCCTAATAATAAAATGCTTGTTACATCACACATGGTCCCCAAATTTTTGTCAAAAGTTGCTGATAACAAATATGTTATTTACGTCTCTTCGTTTCAAGAATTTAAACGCTTAAACACATTAATAATGAAAGAAAACTCCGATATTAGGGTGATAAAGACATATCCTAAGTTAAAAACGCTTCTTGTTGAAAGTTCTTCCAAAGATGTATTGAAACGTGCTTTTTTGCAATTGAATTTACCCGTTAAGATGCATCAATACGTGACATGGAAATCAACAACGTCATTTATTGGCATTAAGCAAAAGAGCCTAAACACAACGACAACTTTAGATTTAGATTCAAAAGTTTCACTTGTTCAGTCAAGTAATTTAACGGACCAAATTGCGCAATGGAAACAAGACCTTGGTATTACAGCATTAGAAGATATGGGATATACCGGCGCCTCGGCTACAGTTGCTATTATAGATTCTGGCATCGAAAAAAATCAATATGTTTCAAATATTATTGAGTCACGTTCTTTTACTAATAATACGGCTACTTCAGACTTAATTGGCCATGGAACGGCAGTTGCTTCTATTGTTCAGTTTGTTGCACCTAAAACTCAATTTGTCAGTTATAAAGTAGCAGAACTTTTTGGTAACCACATTGTTATTGAAGAGGAATGGCTTTTGGATGCCTTAAATACAGTTTTAGCAAAAAATAAAACTATAGATATCGTGAACTTGAGCCTTGGCGCTACAAAAATTATTTTGCCATTAAAAAATCAACTACAAGAATTAGTAGAAAATAATATAACCATTATTGCTGCTGTAGGGAATGATGGACCTTTTCCGTCGAGTGTTAGCGTACCCGCCGGATATCCAGAGGTTATTTCAGTTGGGGGGCTTTATAATTTAACTTCGCCAGCGGCGTTTACTAGTGTTGGGCCTACATTCCTAGGAACTATAGGGGTTGATTTGCTAGCACCGGCAGTTTCAATTCCTGCTGCAACGACTAATGGTAATTTAGTTGAGGTCAATGGAACCTCATTTTCAGCTCCATGGGTCACTGGTGTTGCGGCACTCTTAAAAGATGCCATAAAACAAAAATTAGATCCACTTCATTTTAAAGTGGCTTTATTGAAAAATGCCATACCGTTAACCAATGTTCCACCAATGGTTCAAGGCAATGGACGATTATATGTAGGCTCCTTGCTTACAACATATTTAGAAGAGTTAATATACACCGTTAAACTTCCTAATATAAGGTCTAGAAATATTTTCTATCGACTCGGCATTGTGGGGGAAAATGTTACCTTTCCTATTGAATTTTACTTTTCTCTTTTAAATGGGAGTCTTGACGATCTTTTAGTTGATTTTCGCCTGCAGCTCTCATCATCATTAAAAGACGTGTTAAAGATAAAGCCTTATAATCTCCAAATTAATCCAAAAAAGGGATTGAATCTTTTAAATATTAGTTTTGCAATCCCAACATCCACGCCTATGAATCTTTATGTAGGTAACGTGTCCATTGCCATTGATATCATCAATACCAGTCTTAGTAGTGGAAATAACGTTACCACCATATATAACGTTCCTGTGAAGCTTTCAACCTTCTACAGTGGTGGTCGTTTTGGTTATATTCAACTCTATGAAAACGAAACTTTTTACCAAATGCGAAATCCACTCCACTGGCATTCATTTATATGGGATGCCTTACGATATTCTGTAGGTTATGAAGTTTTTACTGCGTTAGGCTCGCATCAATACCCCCATACCAATATTGGAACTATTAAATATCACAAAAATGATTTAACTTCCATCATTAGTTCTTTTAACCAAAGTAACACAAAAACCTTGTTTCTAATAGCGGGAAATCGCTTAAATTCCAGCAATTTTGACTCAAAAACTTTGAAACAGTGGCTTGAAAGTGACAATGGCGGATCTTTAGTCCTTGTCCTCCCGCCATTTAAGTTAAATAGCAATGCAGTTACTACCCTCAATGCCTTTTTAAAAGCATTCAATATAAAAATAGACACGTTTATTGGGAATTTTGATTCACCGGAATTAGCAAATACACAACCCTCTACAATTATTGGTGAAATTAAAACATTTTTTCCCTTCATTGGTTATGAACTTGAAGTTATTAATGACGGTTCTTCAAACTTAGAGATAATTGCTACAACGGCTAGCAACAAATCCGCAATAATCGCATGGGAACACAAAACGAGTAAAAAAAGACTTCTTGTGTTCGGCTCTGATTTAATGTTTTCTAATGAAGGCTTACTTTATACAAATCAGAGCAACAACTTGGCAAATGTGTTCCTTAAACTACTTGATTGGGTTAATGAACCGAATATTCCGTCAATAAATGCTAAATTCAGTACTTTTTATGCACAAAAAACCGGCTCAATTACCTTAGAAATAAAACCCAGTCTACAAACTAAAGTCATAGGAACTATTATTACAGAAGATCAGCAATATTACACGATCGAGTTCAAAAAAATTCGAAATAATTTTGTGGCTAAATGGCAACCACCGTCACGTGGGAAGGCCTCACTATGGCTTAATATTATGATTGAGGGCTATTCACCTTTTAATGGCGGATACACGTTTGATATACGACCCGGGCCAATTTTCGATTTTTACACGACACTGGCAATCATTTCGGTTCTCACATTACTATTGGCCTTTGTATATTTGTATCAGAAAAGACAGTTGGAAGGCTCTTTTGAACAAACGCTTAAAGAAGAATATGAGCGACAAAAAAGACTCAAAGAAGAAAAGGAGAGGCAGAAGAAAGAAAACCTCCAACTTCTGATTAAAAAATCTTTACCTACAAAACTTAGATATTGCCCCAATTGTGGGGCGGAACGATATTCTGACGATGCATTATTCTGCTATAATTGCGGTAAAGAATTTTAATCGTTCCTTACACTCTTCTTTTTTTGTTAATTTTCAAAAAATGCCACCATCTTCAAAAAAACCATAAATTTTATAATAATTGACGAATTTGTAATGATGTTGAGGAATACCACAAATGTGGTTTGTATGAAGAATAACATTATTAAAATGGCTACACACGCTGGTGATATTGACGGCTTAGCGTGTGCGGCTCTTGTCATAAGAAAGTATGGATATGAGAACGTACATGTTCGTTTTTTATCTGTTATCGAGGCAAAAGAGACCAATGAAACATTTGACTTAGCATGCGATCTTCCAAAACCAAAAAATTGTATTAGAAATATTGATCATCATCTCACTAATTTGAAGGAGCTAAAAGAATCAGGGCGCTATAATCCCAAATACGATATAATTAATGTTTACTCAATGTCAGCAGCTGATATTCTTTATAAATTTCTGCGTTTCGATGCCAATGATAAAATAAGCCGTGAAATTAAAAATTTAGCCAACGAAGCTGATTCCGGACATTTAAACAAGAGATATGCAATCTTATATATGTTAACGCGTTGGTTTCAGGATGATGAGACCATTTTATGTGAATTAGCTGAACTTTTGGCTATAAATGGAAAACGCGTCATCTATCACCCGCGTGTTAAAGAGCTTTTCAAGCATTGTGAACATGCTTTAATGGAGACAAAAAACAAAATCGATTCTTTTATTCTAAATCATCGTGAAAACGTTGGGGAATTTGTAGTCATCGACACACGTAATAGACTACCAGCTAAGTTTGCAAGACAGTTGGTCAAACCGCTTTTTGACCATGGTGCACGAGTGATTGCTGTAATTTATAAGGATGTAAAACACAATTTGATTGCTACATCGTTTCGTGTAGCGAATGCCTTTCCATATGAGTTAAATGTGGGGCATCTTGCGGAAAAACTCGGCGGCGGTGGGGGACAACGGGCAGCTGCCGTTCGTGCGAACAATGAACGTATAATACATCAAGTCATTTATGAATTCAAGCGGTTAGCAAAAAAGTTTGGCGCTAAATTTAGTTATTTTGATGACTTTTAACTTCCATTCAGTTGTCCGTCTTTTTACACAATTCATCTCTTTTGGAAAGAATAGAGAAGAGAAAAGCGAGCCGTCCCTCCCTATTAACGGCATTATCGTATCATAGCTTAGCTTATTGCTTTATTCGGTAATAGGAGCTTCGAAGATCATATAAATCGGGAATCTTGACCGCAAGTCCAGCTTCAACAAGTTTTCGTAGTGCATGTCTTACCGTTCTAGAGGGCATTCCGAGTGGTTCAGCCAAATCTTTTGGTTTTGCTTGTTTGACCTCTTTTAAATACTCAAAAATTTTTTGGGCCGATTTAGGTAATTTAATATTAGAATTCTGTTTTTTAGATTCCGTACCTTTCATTTGTAGCATATTATCAACACCATTTTTTATGACTTGTTTGTTGTTGTTCTGTTCCACACAACAACTTTCATGTAGAACACTGTAGTTCACATATATAAACTTATCCTTTTTTGGCACACTTAATTTCAATTTTTGTATAATTTTTCACAAACCGCAAATTTCTTTAATCATGTTTACAGCAACCTTTTCGGTGAAAAAGATGTCGCAATCAATTTTGGAAATAGAAGATACCATCAGTCGGACGAGAAAAGCAATAAATCAGCATATAACGGGAATTAATGACGCATTGAATGGACTAAATGATATTTTAAGTCTTGTCAAAGAGATAGAAGATGATTTATCAAAGGCAAAATCGGAAATTTCCCGTTTAAATGCCACATTAAGCGAAAAAGAGAAAAAAATTGTCATGATGGAGCAAGAACTTCAACAAGCGAGAAATCGTAAAAAAGAACTACAAGAAGAGATTGAAAAGAAAGAAAAGGAGATACAAAAACTACAAATAGAGTTAAATCAAGTTAGAACGGAACAAGCAATAAAAGAAAGCGAAGCTGATCTTTTGCGACAGCAATTCGAGCAAATGAGTGAGTTGTATCAAGCAGACATGGATGCTAGAGAATTGCTTTCCATTTATATTGCATTACTTGAAAAGGTTTTCGGTGCAAAGCCACATGCAAAAATCTTATACATGTTACATGGTGAAAGTGAATCTGTCAAACGCGAACAATTAAATCGTTCGTTAGGATTTGAACCGGCGGTCATCCTTAAAGCATTACATGAACTCCGAAATGCTGGCTTAATAGAAATGGATGAAGGAAATGAAATAGTCCGCCTCAAAAAGCGTCTTTATTAGTTAAATGCAATATTTGGCATTGCGGATCTATCAAAGCGTCCAACCTTCACCCGTTGTCCAAATGTTACTGATGGCGGCACCAAGGAGGTCAAAGCCTTCGTTTGTCTTTGCACTGATTGGAATTAATTCTGTTACTGACTGAACTTCTTCCAGCACAGAAATAATTCCACTCCCGATTTCGCGTTCTAGCACATTTGATTGCTCGCGTAAGGCTTTTTCAAAGGCATCGAAATCTTGCATCCAAAGAAATATTTGGTTGCGCTGTTCTTCCGTTAATAAATCGACTTTACTTAATACTGGTATTATAGGTAGATCTAAGCGAAATTGAACCGATGCTGATAATAAAGCAATGGATGCGAGGCCAGATGGACTTACTGATAGGGCAGAATCATAAAGGAAGACAATTCCTGTCGTATCCGGTGAAAAATGCCGTATTAGTCGCGGTCCCGCCACTCTATAAGCAAAGACTTCCATTTGTCCAGGAGTATCAATTAAAATCCCATCAACATCCTCATATTCACGTAATTCTTCCATGAAGATTGGGAAAACCTCTTTGGAAACGATAAGATCTGTAGCTGCAATCATTGCGCCATTTGGACCCAATTCATATTTTTCTTGAAGTTGTTGAATATCAATATACTCTCGAATGTCGATATCCGGTTTATAAGGCGTTCGTAAAACGGCTGGATCTAAATTTACTGTAATAACATCAGCCCCTAACTTACTAAGATAGGTATGCAAGGCAGCTGTAAGTACACTTTTTCCTGCACCAGCAGTTCCTATTATAATTAAGCTGTTCGGTAATGGTTGCATTTTTTTCCTCTCAGATTATTTTTATGTTGACAATTAAGTTTTGTGCGATTTTTGGTTTTTTTGCTGCAAATAGTCCTGTTTCGTAATATTTAATTGTTAATTCGATAGAAAATGAATTTGTCTGCGTATTCAAGATCTTTGTTGAGTTTGAAAGTGGTATGAGGAGTCCAGCTTTAATGATTTTTGTGCCACTAAAACTATAGACAATTTTCCAAACATATGCTATTTGTGAGGTATTTATAACCATTTCAACTTTATATATCCATTTAAAAAGGCTAGAACTGGTGATTTGTAGCCATATCGGTACAAATAACTTGCTAACATTCGAGATATCTTGTGGAAGGGGTGGAAGAACGGTTGATGCAGCAATGCTATCATTATTTGTTATTATTTCTTTAGTTCCAGGATATAAAGCAGTTACATTATTTGTAATGGTGAACAACGCACTAAAATGAGCTAATATGAAAATAGAGAGGAGTAACATGAATAGTAAAGTGCGTTTTGCGGCAAATAAAGGTTTGATGGTGACATAAAAGTCAAATCCTTTTTTGTTTGTTGTGGTAGACGACGCGTTATGTTCTGTGTCTTGTGGTGTCTCTGTTTCCTCTTCACTAAGAACAAATTCATAGGCTAGGCTTGCAACAAAAATGCCGACTAAAAAAATTTGTAAGAACGGCTTTTGAAGCTGTAATGCCAGCCATCCTAAATAAGGAATTCTAAAAATAACCACACCGTGAATGTCTTCGGCGGAGACAATCCATCGGTCGATACTTGGGTTATTATCGCCCTTGGTTCTATAAAATATGCCGTCTGGTGTCTTAATTATGTCAACAACGCGATGAACAATTGGTATGGAATAGCCTTCGACATCAAAAACAATTGTATCCCCAATTTGGATGTTTTCGGATTTTTTTACGAGAAGTAGGTCGCCGCGAAACACATAGATTTCACTTTGACTATAATCTTGATACCCGTTATAGGTCGGTATCATACTTCTGGCCACTATTCCTCCGTAAGGTTAATTTTTTCAATCTTTTCAATTCAGCTAAAATCTTTTCAATCCAACTAAATCTGGAAGCGAAAGAAGAATTAAGAGGAATAGTAGTTTCCAGTTGTTACCGCGACTTGTGGGGTATCAGTTGCTAAATAATTCTGAAAAAATAGAAGTATACCAAGTGCAACAAAAAGTGCAATCCCTATCGAGGCACCGGTTTCTATTATTTTCTTGGAAATCATTTTTGTTTCGTCTCCTTTTTTCGTTTATCATTTCTACATAGGTAACAATAACTTGAATTCGCTATAGGTGGACTTTCTATAAGTTTAAACCATTCTATTTATATTAATTGTTGAATAATGTCTTCTAATATTCGAAAGTGCTATAGATTGAGGTTTTTTTCTCTAACAAATAATCGTATGCGTAAGGATGCGGTTACTCGCCAGAGATACATAAGTCCTAGAACTATTGTCGAGGCGCCAAAGAAAAGAATTACTATGAGGAAGGCAATTCCAATAAACTCATTAATTGAGGCTAAAGGACCGTAGAGGAGAATCAATGTACCTCCGCTTAGGACGGTGGTTAGAAGAGCGATTAATCCGGGTCCAATGTCGGGGACTAAAAACAAGGGGATAAATAATAAGGCTATTGTAGAGAAGTCCGCTTGAATTTTAGTTAATAGATTAAAAACACGTAATATAATATTTTTATCCGTTTCTAAAAATGAAGTTTTGTCCATTTCCGACAGGCCTTGAACATACCGATAACTAGAAAAAAATTCAGAGTGATAAAGGTAGACAAAAAAAGCCACAATACTGAAAACACTGATGACATCAAATTTAAGCGTGTTTGAAAGTGCTAAGGCGCCGAAAGTGAACAACATTGCTAGGACCGGTACTAACGTAAAAGAAAAGGAGGACCATGGAGAATCACGAATGCGATAAAATATTGAATTTCGTGCCTCTAAAGCTTTTCGTTCTTTTTTTGCCATCCATAACAACGTTTGTGGTTGTGCTGAAATAGTGCGGTCTTCTATATCTATAAAACGGGCTGATTTCAACGCAAACTTTATTTTTTGACGTTGTTTTCGTGTAACAATTATTACATAAATTGCTGAGAGAATTAGGCTTAGGTAAATTACTCGGCTTCCTAAGTATGAAATTACAAATCCCATTAAATTGCACCACAATCTTTTATTTCTCAATTACACTGTGAAAC